>CAZGEE010000008.1:0-14530 GCA_964525035.1 uncultured Anaerolineales bacterium | reverse complement strand
GAAGGCGCGGCCCAAGGGCGAACCGCGAGCCAGGATACCTGCAGGACATCCAGACCTTCACAGAAATGTCTCCGTGTCCGAGACGGTGAAGGGGCTCGCGGCGCCGAGTGCTCCCCCGCGGGAACAGGCCGACCGGCAGCATAAGGCCCCCGTTCATCTGAGGACGGGGGCCTCTCTCCACGGGGGGATTGATGACCGGGATCGGCCATTCTCGCCGCGGATTCACGCTGGTCGAGATGCTTCTCGTGGTGAGCATCATCGGTGTGCTGGTGGGCCTTTTCCTGCCGGCGCTGCACGGGGGCATGGAGCTGGCGCGCGACGTCCAGTGCAAGTCCAACCTTCGGGTGCTCGGCACGGGCGTGTTAACCTATGCCGCAAGGCACGGCGGGGCCTTCCCGCCGCTCGCGGCGCGGGGTGATCCGGTGCGGTACTGGTGGGGCGCGGACGGCAATCCCCCGGACTATTCCGCCGGCGTGCTGACGGATTGTCTCGACCGCGAGGCCGGAGAAGAGGGCGGTCTGTTCGAGTGCCCGTCCCAGCCGTGGGGGACCTACGTGCCCCAGGGTCGAAGCCGGCGGCCTACGACCACCTACGGCTACAATGGCTATTACCTGTGCCCCGCCTCCGTGCCCGGGTGGAGCGCCGCGATCGGCCACCGCCCCTGGCGGACTACCGACAGCGTCAAGGATCCCGGCAAGGTCTTCGTGCTGGCCGACACCCTGCTGCCGTGGCGAAACCAAGTGAAGAGCTGTTGTCTGCTCGACCCGCCTTGGACCTATACGGGGCGCACCTGGCGCCGGAATCGGTTCACCACACTCTGTTTCCGCCACCTGGGCCACGCGAACGTGTTCTTCGCCGACGGGCACGTCGACGGCGTCGAGCCGACAGCCCTGGTGGACGAGGAACACGAGATCGGCTACGTGGGCGAATCCAACGCTCCGCACTACGTGCCGGATTGGCGCCAGTGGTAGCCGAGCGAGAACCGACTTTCCACCCTTTCGAAAGCCGACCCACGCGGGAACCCGTTCGAGCCCGTCAGCCGAAGGCAAGGGGAACGTCGGCACAGTCTCTTGACCCCCGGCGAAAGGCGTGCTAGGTTTTCAGTCGGGCCGCTTCCGGAGCGGCGCGAAACGGACCCGAGCAAGAGAAAGGAAGGCACGATGGCGGACCTGGTGACCCTGGGCGAGGCGATGATCCGGTTGAGCCCGCCGGCTTTCCGTCGACTGGAGCAGGCGAGTTCGTTCGACGTCTGTGTCGGCGGTTCGGAGATGAACATTGCGGTAGCCGCCCAGCGGATGGGCTTGTCCTCGGCTTTCGTCACGGCGGTGCCCGACAACGCTCTCGGACGGATGATCGTCAACAAGACGCGGGAGCACGGCGTGGACACCTCCGGGATCATTACGCAGCCGGGCACCCGGGCCGGGGTCTATTACCTGGAGTTCGGCGCGAAGCCCCGCACCAGCTCGGTGCTCTACGACCGGGCCGAGTCGGCCATCGCCCGGACCGGCAAGGGCAAGTTGCCGTGGGCGAAGGCCTTCGGCGGGGCGCGGCACTTCCACACCGGCGGCATCACGCCCGGGCTCTCGGACGCCGCGGCCGAGGCCACCATGGAAGGCCTCCGGGCGGCCAAGGACGCCGGGTTGAGTACCTCGTTCGATCTGAACTTCCGCGGTCGGCTCTGGACCGAGGAGAAGGCCCAACGCATCATCGAGCCGATGTGCTCCTTCATCGACGTGCTCATCACCACCGAGGAGGACACCTACCGGGTGTTCAAGATCCAGGGAGAGGACTACGAGGAGGTCGCCCGCAAGCTGGTGGAGAAGTTCGGCTTCAAGGCCGTCGCCATCACGCTCCGCGAGAACATTCGCGTCTGGATGAACAACTGGACCGCCATCGCCTACGCCGACGGTACCGTCTACAAGACGAACACCTACGAGGTGGAGGTCGTGGACCGGGTCGGCGCCGGCGACAGCTTCACCGCCGGGTTCCTCGTCGGCTACCTCGAGAGCGGCGATCTCCAGAAGGCCGTCGACTTCGGAACGGGCCTGAGTGCCCTGAAACACTCGATCCCCGGCGACCTGAACTGGGCGGTTCGTGACGAGGTGGAGAAACTGATTGCGGGCGGAGGAGGCCTGAGGATCGCTCGGTGACGTCGAATGCCTGGAGAAGGGTTCGAGGGGTGCGGGGGGAGCCGCGTCCCTTTTTCATTCCCGTTCCCGGTTGCCCACGGGGTGAAGGAGAGACGCCATGGCCGAGGTCCTGATCTGGGATACCGCGGAACACTGTCGCGCGGGGGCCGGGCTCGCCGAGGGCCTCGACGCCATCCGCGGCGGGGCGCCCCTGGTCTGGATGGACGTGCCCTCGAAGGCCGAGGATGAACTCAAACAGATCGCCTCGGTCACGGGGCTCCACGAGCTGACGATCGAGGACATGATCAACACCGAGGTGCGGCCGAAAACGGAGGAGTTCGAACGGTACCTGTTCGTCGTTTTCAAGGCCCTGCGGCTCGACGCGGACCGCGGGGAGGTGACGGCGCCGGACTTCAACGCGGCCTTGGGCGCCAACTTTCTGGTCACCACGCACGAAACGGAACTGGAGGCCGCCCGGCATGTCCGTGAGCGGGTCGCGAAGCATCCGGCTTCGGCGGCACGGGGACCGGCCTTCCTTCTCTACATGGTTCTGGACTCGATCGTAGACGCCTACTTCCCCGTCATGGACCAACTGGAGGACGTGATCGATCGGATCGAGAACCGGCTCTTCGACGGCTTCGAGCAAGGCGTTGCGCAGGAGATTTACCGCTGGAAGGCCGTCGTCTCCCGGCTCCGCCGCCACGTCTCGCCCCAGCGGGACACGATGGTCGCCCTCGCGAACCGCCCCCAGGACCTGGTCCCGGCCGAGACGCAAGTCTACCTGCGCGACGTCTACGACCACCTCATCCGAGTCAACGACCACCTGGACGCGTTCCGCGACATTCTCCAGGGGGCGATGGAATCGTACATGACGCAGGTCTCCAACCGGATGAACCAGGTGATGAAGACCCTCAGTGTGGTGGCGACGATCATGCTGCCGCTGGGGATCCTGACGGGGTTGTACGGAACCAACTTCGCGCACCTGCCGGGCCAGGAGACGCCCGGGGCGTTCTGGATCTTCGTGGGCGGGATGGTCGCCCTGATGGCCGGCGGAGCGCTGGTTTTCAAGCTGTTGCGATGGTACTGAGATCCCGTCCGGCCGTTGCGGTCCCTGAGGCCGTTTTGCGTCGATTGACGTGACACCGTCCGTGCGCATGCGGCTTGTGGAAAACCTGTGTGCGGGCGGGTGGCAAGGGCAGCACGGGGGAAGTATCGGCTTGACGACCCCCGCTCCGGGCGGGCGTCCCCGGCCCGGTTCTTTTGCTAAGCCTTTGTAACATTTGAGTTTAGGGGTGCCTCAGGGGTGAGAGCCGGTCCGAGGACGGCCGTCGACGGAATCAAGCTTTCCCTCGTGTCGGGAAGCGTGGCTTTAACGCAACATGTGAATAAACAGGGACTTGCGGCGCGCGCCTGGGCGCCGCTCACCCTCCGGGCGCAAGCTCGGGGTGATGGTCCCGATACCACCGGATCGAGCGCCGCAGGCTTTCGCGCGGAGGTTCCACGGGTTCGTAGCCGAGCACCCGCCGGGCCTTCTCGATGTTGAACGTCATCGGCGTTGTCATGAACTTCATCTTGAAGCGGTTCAGGAGGGGGCGCTTTTTGCGGAGCTTGGCGATCAACTCGACCACCGGCATGGCCGCCCGGGCTACGGGCACCGGGACGTGCGCGGTAGGCACGGGGTAGCCGACTTCCTCGCAAACCATCTCCACCAGTTCGCGCCGGGTGACCGATTCGCCGTCGGTGATGAGGAACACTTCTCCGGGAGCCGCGTCGGACCGGGCCCCGAGCACGAGCGCCCGGGCCAGGTTTGGCGCGTAGACGAGTGTGATCGGTTGATTGCCGTCGCCGATGAACTTGAAGACGCCGTCCCGCAGCGATTCGAACAGCCGGGCAAAGAACTGCTTGTCGCGCGGCCCGTAAATGTACGGGGGGCGGCAGATCACCACGGGCACATTGCGTTCGCGGGCATATCGCTGGGCCAGCTCGCAGGTCAGAATTTTCGTGTAGTTGTAGTTGTCGCCCGTGTGCACGAGCGGGGCGGACTCGTCCAGGTGGTTCTGCGGGCCCATTCCCAGGACCACCATGCTTCCGACCATGACGAACTTCCGCAGCGAAGGCCGGTCGGCGCACGCTTCCAGCACGTTCCGCGTACCGTCGACGTTCACGCGCACCATGGCCTCCCGCGGCGCCCAGTCGTCCACCATGGCCGCGCAATGGAACACCGTCTCGGCATCGCCGATCAGCTCGCGGAGCTTCTCCGGCGGGTCGGTGACGTCGCCGGTGACCGTCTCGACGCCCAGCTCTTCCAGCAACGAGGTGTCGCTGGTCGTCCGGACAAGGCACCGAACGGGGACACGATCGGCCACCAGCCGTTCGGCCAGGTGGCTGCCGACCATGCCGGTCCCGCCCGTAATGAAGGCCGTTCCCTGAAGCTCTTGGTTCATGCTGGACACCCCTTTTCCTGCTGGAGCATTGTAAAGCGAAAGGGGCCACCGTCAAGCCAAGAAGGCGGGTAGCCCTGGGCTTGTTGCCGGCGCGAACCCATCCCCGGCTGCGCGGCGCCGTGTAGGTCCTTTCGGTGGCGGCGTGCAAATGCTGCGCTGCGTGGATTGCACCCTGCGCGGCCTGGCGGATTCCTTTTTCGTAGACTTGCCGCTGGGGCGAATCTATAATGAATCGGAAGCGGCCCGAGGAGGATGCAGGGCCGCACGTGTTATCCGAGGCAGGTGGGCATGAAGGGACGGCGATGTCGACCCTGCTGGCGCTGGTGGTGGAAAATCCCCTTCCGGGAAAGGTCTTCCGGGGTCTCACCGGTGAGGTGACGGCCGAGGAGGCGGCCAAGGTCTATCGTGCCGGCGTCATGGATATGTGCGAGACCTTCTCGCACCTGAACGTGCGGTCGCGGTTGCTGCTTTACGGTCCGAAGGGAAGCCGGAAAGAAGTGGGACTGCTCGGTTCGCGACGCTGGCGGCTCATTGCCCGCAAGGGCATGGACCGGGGGGAAACGTTGATCGACCTGGCGGAGCGTGCCTTTCGCGGGGGGCACCGGAGGGTCGTCGCCGTGTGGCCGAAGGTCCCCACGTTACCGCCGGAGTTCGTCCTCAACGGGTTCGACCAGTTGCTGGTGGACGACCTCGTGATCGGCCCCACCGTCGGCGGGGATGTCTACGCCGTCGGTTTTTCCGTGGAAGCGCCTCACGTCTTCATGGGCTTTGACTGGAGTGAGCGGGACGGAGTCTTTGATCGCCTGGTGGGTCGCGCGGAACGGCTCAGCCTGGTGCTCGGCCTGATGCCGCACTGGTTCAGCGTGGATTGCCCCGGCGGTTTGGCCACGCTTTCGAGCCACCTTCGGGCCCAGGTGGTGGCCGACGGGCACGCGTCCGCGCCGCGGCTGGCCGAGGTCCTCCGGCGGATCCGGGCCGGCAGGGAGCCCGAGGCCGCGGGCGGATAGGGCGGTCCGGGGGGGCAGGCCGCTTCGTGAGAGCGGTCGGTTCACACGAGCACGCAACGTCCGGAACGCGACTCCCGTCCGACGGGGAGTGGGGAGTAACCATGACCGAGCCCGAAAAGCAGACGAAACGGTCGAAGATCCTCATTGCCGACGACAACGTCCAGAATTGCGAACTGCTGCAGGCGTACCTGGACGATCTCGACGTCGAGGTGGTGACCGCTTACGAGGGGCAGGAGACGCTCGATAAGGTCGCGAGCGAGAACCCTGACCTGATCCTTCTGGACATTATGATGCCGAAGGTCAGCGGTTTCGAGATCTGTCGCCGGCTGAAGGCCGACGAGAAGACGCGCGACATCCCCATCGTCATGGTCACGGCGTTGAATGAAATCGGCGACATCGAGCGCGGCGTGGAGGTTGGTACCGACGACTTCCTGAGCAAGCCCATCAGCAAGCTTGAACTGTTGACGCGGGTGAAGAGCCTGCTGCGTGTTCGCCACCTGAAGAGCGAACTGGAGCGGACCCTGGCGTATCTTGGCGAGGTGGAGGCCAGCGAGCAGCCGGACAGTTGACCGGGCCTCGGTCTCCCTTCATGCTGCGGGTGATCATGAACCCCCAAGAGGTCATCGAGCAGGCGCAGTCCCGCCGGGAGCAGGTGCTGGGGTACCTGGCCGACCTGGTAGCGGCCCGGACGGAGAACCCCCCGGGCGACGAGTGCCGGGCTGCGGCCGTCCTGGAGCGGTTCTTCGGCGACCTCGGCGTGGTGTACGAAAAACACGAGCAGGAAACCGGACGGAGCAACATCGTGGGTCGCCTGGGGCGGGGTCGGCCGCGCGTTGCCGTGGTATGTCATCTCGATACGGTGCCGGCCGGCGACGGGTGGACCACGGACCCGTTCCGGGCCGTCGTGAAGGAAAACCGGGTGTTCGGCCGGGGGACCAAGGACGACAAGGGCCCCCTGGCTTCGGCTATGGCGGCGATCGCCTATCTGAAGGAGCACGAGTCGGACCTGGCCGGGGAGGTGCTCCTGGTCGGCGCCGCGGACGAGGAGTGCGGCAGCCGGCTCGGCACGGAGTTCCTGCTCGAAACGGGGGCCCTTGGCGAGGTGGACGCGGCAATCATCCCGGACGCCGGCAACAACCTCGAGACGATCGACGTGGCGGAAAAAGGCCTGCTGTTTCTGAAGATCACCTGCCACGGCCGACAGGCGCACGGCTCGACGCCGGAGGTCGGCGCCAGTGCGATCTACCCCATGGCCGAGTTGGCCCTCTGGTTCCGCAAGTGGCGGATGCCCGGCGGCGAGAATCGACTCTTCGAGCCGCAGACTCCCACCCGTAATGTGGGCACCCTCCGCGGCGGCTCGGCGCCGAACATGGTGCCCGCGACCTGCGAAATGCAGGTCGACATGCGGTATCTGCCGGGCACGGAACAGGAAGAACTCCTCGCGCCGATTTCCAACGTGATCGACCGGCTCGAAGCGAAGTATCCGGGAACCTGTTTCGAGATCGAACACGTGGTCGAAGGGGTCCCGACGGCGGTCGAACCCGAGAGTCCCGTTTGCCGGGCTCTCGCCTCCGCCGTGGAGACGGTGACCGGCCGACGGCCCAAACCGTTCGGAATGGGCGGGGCCACGGTCGCCAAGCAGTTCGTCGCCGCGGGCGTCCCGGCGGTGGGCATCTGTCCGGGCGATCCCGGTACGGAGCACGTGGCGGACGAGTACGTGCCGGTCGCAGAGCTGGTGGACTTCTCGGCCGTGTTGACGCTGTGTCTTTGGCAGATGATCGGGAGGACGTGATGCGGAAGTTGTTTTTGTGGATTGGGACCTTGGCCTTCCTCCTCCTCCTCCTTCTGGTAAGCGTGCCGGCGAGGGCGCAGCCCGCGGAGGATACCACTGCGACGGCGGGGTCGTCCGAGCGTATCGATCTGCTGGAATCGTACCGCCGGGGGGTCCGCGTCAAGCGGCTCGAAAACGGCCTCGTGCTGATCACGAAGGAGAACCACGCCGCCCCCGTGGCGAGCGTCTACGCGATGGTCCGGGCCGGGGCCCTGTGGGAGCAGGAATACCTGGGCGCGGGCATCAGCCACCTGACCGAGCACCTGGTTTCCGGGGGGAGCACCGCCGGTCGATCCGAGGAGCAGATTCAGGAAACGCTCTCCGAGATCGGCGCGATGACGAACGCGTTCACCTCGAAAGACCGGACCGCCTACTTCATCGACACGGTCCCCGACCACGTGGGCACGGCGATCACGCTGCTGGCCGACAATCTTCAGAACGCCGCGATCAAGCAGGAGGAGTTCGACCGCGAGTTCGGCGTGGTCCAGCGGGAAATCCTCAACGGGGAGGGCGAGCCGCGGCGGCAGGCCTACTACCTGCTGGACGAGTTGATGTTTCCCCACCTTCCGCAGGGGCTCCGCACCATCGGCTATTACAAGAACATTCAGCAGCTCGAGCGCGAGGACGTGCTGCGGTACTACCGGCGGCGCTACGTGCCATCGAACGCCGTGGTCTGTGCGGCCGGGGACTTCGAGGGCGAGGAGGTGCTCTCGAAGCTCGAGGAGGCTTTCGGGGAATGGGAAGGCCCGCGGCCCCGGCCGACCACGCTGCCCGAACCGGCCCCGCCGGTCAGCGATGTGCTGGCAACGCGGGAAATGGACACCGAGCTGGCCCATGTGCACGTCGGCTATTCCAGTTGCCGACTGAGCAGCCCGGACCTGTACCCTCTGGACGTGCTCGCGGGCGTGCTCGGGCGGGGAGACTCGAGCCGGCTTGCCGCGGACCTGAAGGTGGAACGCAATCTGGTGTATGGCATCTCGGCCTATAACTACACGCCCACCTGGCCGGGCGGGCAGTTCGTCATAAGCTTCACCTGTGAGCCGAAGAACGTGGATCGAGCGCGGCAAGCCGTCGGCGAGCACTTGGCGCGACTGACGCGCGAGGCCCCGTCCCCGGCCGAGGTGGCCAAGGTCAAGCGGCAAGTCGTCGCCGAGATGCTCCTGGGGCACCGGACGGCGTCGGAGCAGGCCCGGACGCTCGCGGCCGACCAGTTGGGCCTTGGCGATCCGTTCTTCACCGCGCGGTACGTCGAGAACCTGCAGAAGGTGAGGCCGGAGGACGTGCTGGCTGCGGCCACGAAATACTTCCCCGGGCAGCACAGCGCCACGGCCGTCGTTCGGCCGCCGAGTGCCGCCGACGAGTCCGCCGCCGAGGTCGCGCCGAGCGGGAAACCCGAGACGACGCGGGTGGAATTGCCTGGCAGCGGCCTGACGGTGCTGATCCATCGGACGCCCGGCCAGCCGGCGGTGAGCATGTTGGCGGCCATGAAGGCGGGGCAGTCGGTCGAGACGGCCGAGACCGCGGGCATCACCGCCATGACGGCCCGGCACCTTCAGCGGGGCACGACCACCCGTAGCGAGGAGCAGATCAACCGGTTCTTCGATCGACGGGGCGGACGCCTCGGTGCCGACAGCGGATGGAACTCTCTCTACGTGCAAGCCATTGTGCTGAAAAGGGATTTCGAGGCAGCCTTCGACGTCTTCAGCGACGTGGTCATGAACCCGGCGTTTCCGGAAGATCTCATGCCGTCGTCCCGGCAGCGCCAGCTTGCGGCCCTGAAGGCCACACGGAGTGATCCGTGGGGAGCATGCGGGCTGTACTTCCGGCAACAGTTCTTCAAGGAGAGCCCGTACCGGTTCCCGCAGACCGGCACGGAGGAGACGATCGCGGAGTTCTCGGCCGAGGACCTCCGGGCCTTCTACGAGCGGTGTCGCGTCGGCAGGAACATGGTGCTGACCGTGGCCGGGGACGTGGACCCGTCGGCGGTGCGGGACCGTGTCCGGGAAACGTTCGCCTCGCTCGAGCCGGGCCGGGCGGTGGAAGCCCCGGCGGGTGTTGAACCCCGGGAGGTCGAGAGCACGGAAATCTACGTCGAGAAAGTGGACAAGCCCGGTGCCACGGTGATGATTGGCTACACCGGGGTGGACCTTTACAACTTGCGTGACCGGTTTCCGATGGAGGTGTTCGACACCGTGTGCGCGGGCTATTACATGCCGCGCGGATGGCTGCACGACGTGCTGCGTGGGCAGTCGCTCGTTTACGCGGTCCACTTCACCGGCCGGGCGGGGCTCTTGCCCGGATACTATCGTTCCCAGGCGCTGTGCCAGCCGGAGAAGGCCACGCGCGTCGCCCGGTTGATGATGGACCTGGTCGCATCCGGACGCGACTACTCGTACTCGGAGGGCGAGCTGGAGAAGGCCAAGACGACGATCATCGCGGCGCGGAAGATGACCCGCCAGCGGCCGGAACAGGTGGCGCTGCACATGACCCTTGACGAGTTGTACGGTCTCGGCTACGACTTCGAGGAGACCTACCTTGAGCGCATCCGCGGCGTGGCCCCGGCCGACGTCACGCGCGTCGTGCGGAAGCTGATCGACCATCCGGTCGTCTGCATTACGACGCCAAAGCCGGACGCGATCGACATGAAGGAGCTTCAGCGGCCTTACGATGCCGAGGCCGCGAGAAAGGCCCGGGAGGAGGCCCCGGCCGAGGTGACCGTACCCCGGCCTCACACGCCTCCGCGATGAGCCGGGTCCGCCCCGGCGGGGAGAAAAGCTGTGACGGACTATCTGAACCGGCCCTTGTCGGAATACCTCGACGATGCCGCCTCAGGCAAGCCCACCCCGGGCGGCGGGAGCGTGGCCGGATTGGTCGGCGCCCTGGCGACGACCATGGGATCGATGGCCGCGAACTTCACCACCGGCAAGGAGAAATACCGGAGCGTCGAGCCCCGCGTGCAGAGCGACCTCGGACAACTGGAGCAGGCGCGGCGGAAGTTCCTGGACCTGATGCACCGCGACATGGAAGCCTACGAGGGGGTTATGGCAGCCTACCGGCTGCCGAAAGGGTCCGACGAGGAAAAACAGAAGCGCCGGGCGGCAATCCAGGAGGCGCTGAACCAGGCGCTGCTGGTTCCGCTGAAGGCCGGGCGCGTGGCGGTCCAGGTGCTGGAGACCGCTGACGACCTGGCGAACATCGCCAACGTCAATCTGCTGAGCGACGTGGCGGTGGCCGCGATTCTCGCCGAGGCGACCTTCGCCGCCTGCCGAGTCAACGTCGAGGTCAACCTGGCCGGCCTGAAGGACGAAGCGATGGTGAAGGAAACGCGGACCGAGCTTAACGCTTCGGCGACCACGGCGGCGCGGCTGAAGGAAAGCTGTCTCGACTCGATACGGACGCGAAGCGGGTGAGCGGCCGGTGAAGCTTCCGGAAGAGGCCATGGCGACGAACGAGGACGCGAATCGGGCGGCGTCGGACGCGACCACCGAAGGGCGTCCCTGGATCAGCGTGTACTTCGAGTGCTGCAACGTGTATGCTCGGATCTATCGGAACCGGGCGGGGACCGCGTACGTGGGATGGTGTCCCCGGTGTGCCCGGAAGGCCACGGTGAAAATCGGCCGCGACGGAACCACCAGCCGGGTGTTCCGGGCGCATTGAGCCGACGAGGGGGAGTTGCTCCCATGATACGCAGCGAGTTCCACGTGGAATCGAGCCACCGCGTCTGCCATGAGTGCGGGCACCAGTTCGCGCCGGGGCAGGAGTACATGTCGGCCCTGTTCGAAGTGGAACCGGACGAAGAGCACCCTTACGGTGTCAAGCGGTTGGACTTCTGCGAGGACCACTGGGCACAGAACCGGGCGGAGTGGCTGGCCTTCTGGCGGACGCGCGCCGCCGAGCCCGAGGCGCCGAAGAAGCCGCGCCTGGCCATCGACGACGAGCGCCTGCTCGAGGTCTTCTTCCACCTCGAGGGCACCGAGGCCCCGGCCAAGCTGGACTTCCGGTACGTGATCGGCCTGATGCTGATTCGCAAGCGGCGGCTGAAGATGGAAGGCACCCGCCGACGCGGTGGCCGGCGATACATGATCGTTCGCAAGAGCCGGAGCAAGCAGACCTTCGAACTCATGGACCGCGAATTGAGCGACGAGGCCGTCCTGGCCGTCAGCCGCGAGATCGGCACGCTGCTCGACCTGGTTGAAAGCGGGGAAATGGATGAGGAGTCGACGGACACGTGATGCGGTTCGCCCTTGCTTCCGAACGCTCTGCCGCTTAGCGGCCGCGATCGTGCTGGCGGGGTTCGCGGGTCTGGCCGGTTGCGCGCCGAAGGAACCGGAGCCCGTGCAGGAAATCCTCCCGAAAGAGGACCTCTTAAGCCATTACAACGCTCGCGCCGAGGCCATTCAGAAGCTGCGGGCCAAGTGTCACGTCGAGGCCCGGCTTCCAAAGCTCGACGACGAGGGCCGGCCCATCGAGGGCGAGCACGAAACCTGGTCACTCGACGGAAATCTCCTGCTGCGCAAACCCCGCGACCTCTACCTGGTCGGCAAGGCCCTGACGGAGCCGATGTTCGGCCTTCATTCCAACCGGGAAATGTACTGGTTCTGGGTCAAGCCCCGCGTCTCCACGGTGTACTACGGACGCTACGACGGGCCCGGGGCGGAGCGGTTCGCCATTCGGCCCGATTACCTGCTCCAGACACTCGGCGTGTTCCCGGTGCCCGAGGACCTGACGGTGTTCCGGCGCGCCGACGATCGCGACGTGCTGCAGACCATCGGCGTGGACGTTGCGGAGCCGGCCTGTCGGCAGGGCCCCGACGAGGCCCGGCTTGCGGTGTTTCTAACGCAGGAGGTATACCTCGACCGCACCGAGCACCATGATCCGGTCGAGGTGCGGCGGTACGACCGCAGGGGCACGCCCATCGTCGTCACCCGGCTCGAGGAGTACCGACAGGTGGACGGCCTCCGGGTGCCCGCCCGGCTGCAGTACCATTTCGTCCCGGCCGACGCCACCTTTACCCTCAGTCTGCGCAAGATCAGCCTGACCCGGGACATTCCGGAGACGGCGTTCACGTACCGCGAACCCGACGTGGAGCACCGCGAGGACCTCGACCGACCTGCGGAGCCCGGTGCGGGGCTTCCGTAGGGTGTGATGCTCAGCAGTTCGCGAGGAGGTTGGCGGGGCGGCGTGCGGACTGCCGGCCGCCCCGGCGGACGATGGCGGCGCGGAGCTTGCAAACACCGGTCCGCCGGATTACACTGCACGGGTTTCCGCATCCCCGTGTCCGTTGTTGATGAATCGCGATGACGCTTCTTGCTCCCTTGTTCGCGCTGGCCGCACTGGCCGCGGTGCCGCTCCTGCTGCTGTACCTTCTGAAAATGAAGCGGCAGGAGCGCGTCGTGCCGTCCACGTTGCTCTGGCGGCAGGCCATCCGCGATCTCGAGGCCAACGTCCCCTTTCAGAAGCTCCGGGCCAACCTGCTGCTGATTCTCCAGCTCCTGTTGCTGGCCCTGCTGGTTTTCGCCCTGATGCGGCCGACCCTGCCGTCGAGCTACCGCCTGGCGGACCGTGGCGTACTGGTGCTGGACGTGTCCGCGTCGATGCTGGCCGAGGACGCCGACGGCGCGACACGGTTCGAGCGGGCCCGCTGCCTGGCCCACGACCTCGTCGACAGCCTGGGGGAGGGTCAGCGGATGATGGTGCTGGCGGGCGAGCGGATGGTCACCGACTGGTTCGTCAGCGAGCCCTCGCGGCTGCACGATGCCGTCGACAGTGTGGTGCCTCGCGAGGCGGAGTCCGACTGCACGGGGGCGCTCCAGTTGGCCTGCACGAGCCTGTCGAATACCGAGGGGGAGGCCGTGGCGCAGGCGGCGGAAGCCCCGCCGACGCCGGTTGAGTTGCAGGGCCGCATTTACCTGGTCAGCGACGGGGCCGGCCTCACGCTGCCGTCCGAGTTGCAGGGCCTCGGCGATTACCTGACGTATTACGCGGTCGGCCGCAGCGCGGACAACGTGGGGATCACGGGATTGCGTTTCCGCCGCCCGGCCGGCGAGTTGAACCGCGGACAGCTCTTCGTCGGCGTGGGGAACTTCTCGGACCGTCCGCGCGACCTGGTCGTCTCGCTGCGCCGACAGGGGGCCGCCCGTCCCATCGACGCCAACCGGTGCGAGCTCGGCCCCGGGCGCTCGTCCGGCGCAACCTTCGAGCGGGACTTTCCCCCCGGGGAATACGAGATCGCGCTGGACGTGGCCGACCGCCTGCCGCTCGACAACCGGGCGGCCCTGGTCCTGGGGGAGAACCGGCGTTTGCGCGTCGCGCTGGTCAGCGCGGGGAATCCCCCGCTCGAGGAGTTCCTGGCCGCCGCGGCGGGCGTGGAGGCGGCACGCGTCGCGCCGGAGGACTTCGAGCCCGCGGAGGACTGGGCCGACCTGGTCCTGTTCGACCGGTTCGTCCCGGAGAGCCCCCCCACGGGCCGCACCGCTGTCTTCATCATGCCGAACGCGCCGGTCGGACCGTTCGAGCCGCAAGAAGCGCTGGAGTTCGCGGAGGTGTTCGACTGGAACCGTGACGATCCGGTGATGCGCTTTGTCAGCATGGGCGACGTGCACCTGGCCCCGGGCAGCGCGATCCGTCTGCTCCCCAATCCCCGGTTGGTTCCGCTCGTCTGGTCCGAGGGCGCCACGCTGGTGGGCTACGCCAACACCGAGGCGGTCCGCCACTATTGCGTCGCCTTCGACGTGACCCGAAGCACTTGGCCGCTCACCGTCAGCTTCCCCATCTTTATGGGCAACGTGCTGGACGAAGCGCGGCGGGCGCAGCGGCTTGGCCAGGCCATGGTGGGCAAGACGGGGCAACTCTGGCGCCTGGCGGGCCTCGAACCCGGCGAGACCGTTCGCATCGAGGACCCCGACGGCGAGGCGGTCACGCGAAGCGCCGAGAAGAACGCCCTGGACTTCGCGGACACCGGCCGCGCGGGCATCTACACGGCCCGGACTTCCCGCGGAACGCGCCGTTTCGCCCTGAACCTGGCCAGCGCGGGCGAGTCGGACATCCGGCCCGGTCGGGAGCTTCGCGGGGTGGGCGGTGAGACCATCACCGGGCAGAGCGAACTCGCCTCGGGGACGA
>CAZGEE010000007.1:0-14666 GCA_964525035.1 uncultured Anaerolineales bacterium | reverse complement strand
CGCTGCACAAGGCCTTCGCGGAACACGATCCGGAGCGGGCCAACCGGCTGCTCGACGCGATGGGGCTGGACGAACGCTCGGCCGACGGGACGCGGCTCCTGTGGTCGGGCCGGCCCCTGATCATGGAGGTCAACACGGAGCAGGATCGGCCGCTCTCGGCGGTCCGGCTTGCGTGCGGCTACTGGCGCGACATCGGCATCAACGCCCTGATGAAAGTTCGCTCCGGCAAGGTAAAGTGGCGACTCTACCGGACCGGCAAGTACGACATCTGGGTCCACAAGGAGGGCGGGAACTACTTCGGCCCGCTCGACGCCGGCGGCATCGCGCCGACCCACCCGGCCGAGTCGGTCCAGTTCGCCGCCTGGGCGGCCTGGTTGCGGAGCGGCGGACGCGAAGGCGAGGAGCCCCCCATGCGCATCAAGGACCTGGACCGGATGTGGACGCGCGTGCTGACGGCCCCGAGCCGGGAAGCCAAGCTTCGACGCTGGCAGGAGCTGACCGACTGGGCCGCCGTCAGCCTGCCGACCCTCGCCGTCACGACCAGCCCAGGCAAGGTCGTCTACGTCAAGAACAACTTCAAGAACGTTCCCGAACTGGCCCTGGCGGGATGGATCGCCCACGACCCCGGCAATTGCAACCCGGAGGTCTTCTACGTGAACACGGACGAGTGACCCATGCTCACGCGCTACGTCATCAAGCGGATCGTGATCGCGGTGCCCGTCCTGCTCCTGATTTCCTTCTTCGTGTTCATGATCATCCAGCTTCCCCCGGGCGACTTTCTGGACGCGAAGCTCGAACAGATGCGCCGTGAGGGTACCTGGGACCCGACCGAAATCCAGCAGCTCAAGGAGAAGTACCACTTCGACCGGCCCCCGCCGGTGCAGTACGTCCACTGGATCGCCAACTTCGTCCGGGGCGACCTCGGCGACTCGTTCGAGCACGAGCGCCCGGTCAACGAAATCCTGGCCCGCTACGTGCCGACCACGGTGGCCATCAGCCTGTTCACCATCCTGTTCACCTGGAGCATCGCGATACCGTTCGGCATCATTGCGGCGGTGAAGAAGAACACGGTGTGGGACTACCTGTTGACGTTCGTGGGTCTGGCGGCCCTGGCGACGCCATCGTTCGTCCTGGCGCTGGTATTCATGGTGCTGATGCACCAGATCGACCCGGGGTTCGACCCGACGGGGCTCATCAGCCAGGAGTTCGTCAACGAACCGTGGGCCGGTGTGTCGGAGTTCGGTTGGGCGCTGCTGAACTGGGCGAAGATCGGCGACATGATGAAACGCTTGTGGATCCCGGTGGTCATCCTCGGCGTGGCGGGGACGGCGGGCATGATCCGCATTCTTCGCGCCAACGTCATCGACGAACTCCGTAAGCAATACGTCTTGTGCGCCCGGGCGCGGGGCCTTCACCCCGTGCTGGTGGTGCTGCGGTACCCGGTCCGCGTGGCCATCAACCCGCTGGTCTCCAGCGTGGGTCTGATTCTGCCGCGAATCATCTCGGGGTCGATGATCATCTCCATCGTGCTGGAGCTGCCCACGCTTGGGCCGAAGGTCCTGGGCGCGCTGCAGAGCCAGGACACGTACCTGGCCTCCAGTTGCGTTTTCGTCCAGTGCGTCCTGGCCATCGTGGGCATCCTGATATCGGACATCCTGCTCTCGGTGGTCGATCCGCGTATCCGGTTCGGGGCGAGGTAAACCGTGCCCGCCCCGATGGGAACCGGCCGCGGCCGAAGAGCAGAAACGGCGAGAAACGACGGGAATTATGAAGACCGAGACGACCACGGAATCCAGCCCGGCACCGAAGGGCATCGAGTATTACGAGGCGTCGCAGTGGACTCTCATGCGGCGGCGCTTCGCGAAGCACAAGGTCGCGGTCTGGATGCTATACGTCGTCGGCGCCCTCTACGTGATCTGTCTGAACTGCGAGTTTTTCGCGCCCTATGACCCGAACGCGATCCACAAGCGGTCCATCAACCTCCCGCCCCAGATGCTGCACTTCGGTTTCGTCGAAGGGGCTGCCCTGCCCCGGCCCTACGTGCACCCGTTCCGCATGCAGACGGACCCGGTGACGTTGCGGCGCCGCTACCGCGCGGACCGCGGCCGGCGGGTGCCGATCCGATTCTTCGTTCGCGGCCACGAGTGGCATTTCCTCGGACTGTTCAAGACCAGGGCGCATCTGTTCGGAGTCTCGGAGGGCGAGACGTGCTTTCTCCTGGGCACGGGCCACCTCGGGCAGGACCTGCTAAGCCGGATGCTTTACGGTGGCCGCATTTCGCTCCTGATCGGTCTGACGGGGGTGTTTCTGAGTTTTTTCCTGGGCATCTCGCTCGGGGGGATTTCGGGCTTCTATGGCGGCCGGATCGATATGGCAATCCAGCGGCTGGCCGAGATCCTCCAGACCGTGCCGAAGATTCCGATCTGGCTGGCTCTCGCCGCGGCGATTCCGAAGCACTGGACCAGCCTCCAGGTCTACTTCGGCATGACGCTCATCCTGGCCTGCATGGGGTGGACCGGACTGTGCCGGGTGGTTCGCGGCAAGCTCCTCGCCCTGCGTGAGGAGGATTACGCGCGGGCGGCGACCCTGGCCGGCGCGTCGGAACGGCGCGTGATCTTCGTGCACCTGATTCCCAACTTCCTCAGCCACATCATTGCCAGCCTCACTCTGGCGATCCCGGGCATGATCCTGGCCGAGACGTCCCTGAGCTTTCTCGGGCTGGGGCTGCGTCCGCCCATCGTCTCGTGGGGCGTTCTCCTGCAGCAGGCCAGCAGCCCCCACGTGGTGGAAAACCAGCCCTGGCTTCTGCTGCCGGCCGGCATGGTGATCCTCGCCGTCCTGGGATTCAACTTCGTGGGCGAGGGGCTCCGGGACGCCGCCGACCCATACGCCACGTAAAAGTTCGCAGAAATCAGGGCTTGCAGCGGCTGACCCCGCGAAGCATTTTTTGAGGGGGTCGGTGGTTGTTCCCGTGCGAGCCTGCGCCTATCTTAAACTTAGAGCAATGGGCGAGCACGAAGGCCGAGAAGTGCCTGGAAGCCGTCTTGACGCACCGATGGTTTCGGGATACGCTGATTTGGCTTGAGGAGGACTGGAACATGACCGGTCGCCGCAAGATACGATTCATCGAACCGCAGAGTCGCCCCGGCAGGCCTTTCAACAGCTGGATCACTCGTTGGCCGCTGTTGGGCCCGATCACCCTGGCCACGATCCTGGAACAGCGCGGCTACGACGTCCAGGTGTACAATGAGAACGTCTCCGGTCCGCTGACGGAAAACCCGGCCGGCCTGGAGGACGTGTGCTCGGCCGACGTCGTGGGGATCAGCATCATGACGCCCACCGCCGTGCGGGGTTACGCCCTGGCCGAGCGGCTACGACAGTGCGATCCCAGGCCGCGGATCGTCTTCGGAGGGGTGCACGCCACGTTCCGCCCCGAGGAAGCGCTCGAGCATGGCGATCTCGTGGTCCGTGGCGAGGCCGAGTCGGTCATCGAGGCCGTCGCATCCGGGGAACTCGTTTCTGGAATCGTCCGGGGCGAGCCCGTGGCCGATCTGGACACGTTGCCGACGCTGAATCACTTCCTGGTTCGCGACTTCGATAAGCTGATCGCGAGAGCCCGGCGGCGTGAATTGTACGAGTTGCCCGTGATGACGTCGCGCGGTTGTCCGCACGCATGCGAGTTCTGCACCGTCACGCAGATGTTCGGCCGCAGGGTCCGGCGCCAGTCCGTGGAGAAGGTTCACCAGGACCTTCGTTCGTACACGGACAACGGTTTCCGGCACCTGTTCTTCTACGACGACAACTTCACGACCAACCGTGACTGGACGCGCCGGCTCCTGGAGCGCATGCAGCCGATGAAGCTTCGCTTCAACGCCCAGGTACGCGTGGACTTCCACTGGTGGAATCGCGGGCGAAAACAGCGCGACGATGCCATGCTCAAGGCCATGCAACGCGCCGGAGGCGACGTTTTCTACATCGGCTACGAAACCATCGACGAGGCCACGGCCGCGCAGTGGCACAAGGGCTACGGCGGCGAAGGGTCCCTGGAGTCACGCCTCCTTGAGGACACCCGGATCCTTCACGACAACGGGTTCTGGATTCACGGGATGTTCGTCATGGGGCCCCAGCATACCGAGCAGACCGCCGGCGACATCGTCCGGTTCGCTCGCCGGAGCGGCCTGGAGACCATGCAGATCAGCGTGCTGACCCCCTTCCCGGGGACCCCGCTGCACGAGCAGATGAAGCCCAACCTCGTTTTGCGCGAGTTCCCGGCCGACTGGGATTACTACGACGGAACCCATTGCGTGTACGATCACGGGAGCTTGAGCGTGGACCGGCTCCAGAAGGTCCTGCTCGACGCGCACCGGAGGTTTTACGGCCTGGGGAGCTGGAACTTCCGGCGAGTGCGTGCCTTGCTCGATCAGCCCGTCCCCATGAAGGATAAACTGGCCATACTCTGGTCGCATGCCCGGATCGCTCGTTCCACTCTGAAGGCCTGGAAAGAAGAAACCGCGGCATTTCTCCAGGCTGTCCGATCGCGGGCGTCGAACGTCGTACCGAGTTGAGTCCAACGCATGGTTTTCTTAAAGGGGAGGAGCGATGCGTCTACATCAAATAGGTTCCCGCGAATGGCTCTCGCACATGGCAATCACAGCTGCCGGCAAAGGAGCGGGGCTCGCGCTGAACGTGCCCGTCCTCAGGGATTTCCTGCTGGAGAAACTCTTTCAGCGACTCGACCGCACCTACACCGACTGGGAGGTCGACCGGGAACGCCTGATGCACGACCGCTGGTTCGCAAAGCACCTGAAGACCTTCCTCCACCGGCTCATTAACGAACGGCCCGCGGCCGCCAAGGCCATCATCCGGTTCATCGGGACCTGGGCCGAGGACGTGCGGCGCCGCGGCCAGGGCCAGCGCCAGGGCGAGGTCACCCCCTGCACCGTCGTGATCGAACCGACGGACCGGTGCAACCTCAACTGCCCAGGATGCTACGCCAAGAGTACCCGCGACGGGGCCAACATCTCCTACGAGCAGCTTGTGGACATCGTGGACCAGGTCATTGACATGGGCGTTACGCTCGTGACGATCTCGGGAGGCGAACCCTTCCTTCGGGAAAAAGAGGACCACGCTATCACCCGGCTGGCCGAGAGGTTCCCGGACCGCGGATTCCTCGTCTACACGAACGGCACGCTGATCGATGAGGAAACCGCCGCACGTCTGGGCGAGGTCGGCAACGTTTTTCCTGCTATCAGTGTCGAGGGCTTCGAGCACCAGACCGACGCGCGCCGCGGCTCGGGCATCTACGGGCAGAACCGCCGGGCACGCGAGGCCCTCGCCCGGCATGGGGTCATGACCGGGTTCTCCGCCACCCTCACCCGGGAAAACTGCGAGGCCATCTGTACCGACGACTTCATCGATCTCCGCATCCAGGAGGGCGACATGTTCGGTTGGTTCTTCCTCATGCAGCCGATCGGCCGGTCGCCGCGCCTCGACCTGATGGTCACCTCCGACCAGCGGGCCCTCCTGCGGGATACGGTGTACCGCTGGCGCCAGGAGGATCGTCCCATCTTCCTCGGCGACTTCTGGAACGACGGGCCGCTCGTCGGCGGTTGCATCGCCGGCGGAACGTACTACTTCCACATCTACGCGACCGGGGACATCAGTCCGTGCGTGTTCTCCCCGGTGGCCTGCGGCAACATCTTCGACATCATCAACGGGCAGAGCGAGTACGCCAGCCTGCACGACTTCGTCCAGGAGGCTCCGGTCTTCCGGGCCTTCCGCGAAGAGCAGAAAAACATCACCGACCGTGCCCGCCCGTGCGTGCTCATCGACCACCCGGATGCCTTCCGCCGCGTCGCCAAGGCGCCGGGCTGTCGCCCGGGCAAGAACATGGCCCCGGGATACCTGGACGGAGACATCGCCCGAACGATCGATGAGGTCGCCGGGGCTTGGGCCCGCAAGGTGGAAACGCTCCCGCCGTTGCCCGCCGAGGTCGAACAGCGGCAACGCCGCGAGGCGGAGGAAGCCGCGCGCAGCGCCTCCGCGACCGGAAGCTGATCTCGCTGTTACATTGCCCTGCCCTACGCCCGCACGGTGAGCCACGATGCCGGCTGCCCTGTCGACGGACGCGGAGCGTGCCCTCTGCGCTTGCACTGCCGACTCCCGCCGAGTACCATCGCACTGGAAGGTTTACGTCATCCTGGCGAGGAGAGCGCTATGACGGTGACCCTGTCGGACGGCAAGTCCCGTCGTTCCCGGCTGACCGGCTATGATGCGGTCCGGGTGTTCGTGGCCGTTGTGCTGCTCGTCGCGGCCGGGCTGAAGGCCCACGAGTTGGCGACCCAGCCGGTGCCGGGAACCAACCTGCTGAACCAGCGCGGCACCCTCATGATCGCCGTGGAAGGCGAAGTCGCGCTGGCCCTGTTGCTGCTGAGTGGATTGTTGCGCCGGCTCGCGTGGGGCCTGGCGCTCGGCAGCTTCGTCTTCTTTTCATTCGTCACCCTCGGCAAGGCTCTGGGCGGGGCGGCCTCATGCGGCTGCTTCGGCGTGGTCGAGGTCAACCCGTGGTACACCCTGACCCTCGACGCCGCACTGGCCGCGCTGTTGGCCGTGTTCCATCCGCCGCTGCGCCGGCGCCGGGGCGCAAGCCGACCCCTGCTCCGACTGGCCTTGGCTCTCGGGGCCCTGGTTGTCCTCGGAACCGTCCTCGGCCTGGCCATGGCTTCCTATGAGCCGACCCGCCTGACCGAGGGCGGCGAAGTGACCGCCGACGAGGGCATCCTGGTTCTCGAGCCCCATCGCTGGGTCGGCAACCGATGGCCACTGCTGGGCTACATCGACGTGGGACAACGTCTGGCGTCCGGCCGATGGACGGTCGTGCTGTTCTCGCACGGCTGCTCCGGTTGCGACGAGGTAATGCCAATCTACGAGTCCCTGGCGGCTCGTCCGGGGGGGCCGCGCGTGGCGCTGCTGGAGGTCCCGCCCTATGAGGAAAGTGCCGCGGGGCCTGTGAACTCGGAAAGCCCCTGCCTGGTCGGCCGGCTGAGCGACCGGCGTGACTGGTTCGTGGAAACTCCCGTGGTGCTCGAACTCCGTGACGGCAACGTCCTCAGTGCGGCCGGCGGCCAGACAGCAGTGGAGGCGGCGCGGCGAGCGGCGCAATCCGATGCCGGCTCCCGCCCACAGGAATCGGCCCAACCTGCAAGTCCGGAACCGTCTGGGGTCGAACTGGTGTACCCGGACACGCGCGAGGCAACGATGGACCTGGGCACGCTGGAGCCCGGCGCCCGAAAAGAGGTGGAACTTCTCTTCCGCAACGCGTCGGCCCACCCGGTGAGCATCGAGTGGATCAGGTCCGATTGCCCCTCCTGTATGGGGGCGGCGACAGCGCCCGATCCGATTCCTCCCGACACAGTCCGAACAATCGAGGCGTGGGTCGAGGCTCCGAAACGCGAGAGCGTTTACACGCACCGCTTCCTGCTGAGCGCAGTCGGCGGACCGGGAGGTCGGCACCTGAACTTCCGCGTCCGCGTGACGGCACGCGTGGAAAGCGAGTCTCCCGCCGCACGGCCGGCGCCGGAATGAGCCTGCCGCGAAAGGAGCCGCGCCCGGTGTGGCGGGATGAGTTCGGCGTCCCACAAGGCAATCCGCCGGCGGATTTTCCGGAGCGGCCTGTCCACTGTGGTGTTTCAATTGTTAAACCGAGGTTCGGCAACCACCGGCGAATTATCGCGACGAGACACCGAGCGGACTTGCCCGGCCTATTGCCTGTCGAGGTCCCGCACCCTTCGAAGGAGAATATGTCATGACACGAGGCACGAGTGTTCGAACGGCAGCCGTGTTGGTGCTGGCGGTGGGAGTGTTTATCGTGACGATGTGCCCGACCAGCCTCGGGAAAACGTACGTGGTCGACGGGAACCACCCGGAGGCTGGCGACGAAAACCCGGGCACCGAGCAGAAGCCGTGGGCCACGGTCCAACGCGCCGCCGACGTAGCCCGGGCAGGTGACATCGTTTATGTGATGGAAGGTGATTACCCCGAACGGGTGAAAGTCAAGCAGTCGGGGAAGCCGTCTGCCCCCGTCGCGTTCACGGGGCTGCCACGTCACGAGGCGGTGGTCCGCGGATTCGAGCTGAGTGACCACAGTCACGTCCGCATCCAGGGGTTCAAGATCGTCAGTGACAATCCCGCCCGGCGCACGCCCGGCATCGCACTCGGCAAGGGAAGTCACGTCGAGGTGATCGGCAACCTCATCGAAGGGCGCTACATGGGCATCTCCGGCGGGGCGGATCACGTGCACCTGGCTTTCAACCGGTTCTACCGGACCCAGTTCGGCTTTACGTGCGGCAGCTCTGGAGAGCACTGGCTGGTCGAGCGCAACGAGATCCGGCGGCAGTTCCAGCACCGCAAGGCCGACTGCGACTACTCGCGCATGTGGGGCAAGGACCATCTGATTCGCGACAACCGTTTCCATGACACCCGGCGCTCGGAGATCGGCAAGGCGCACCTCGACTGCGTTCAGTCGTACAACGTCAAGGAGAATAACCCGGACACCTTTCTTCACCACCTGAAGTTCGAGCGCAACACGTGCAGTTCGTTCTCGCAGGCGTTCATGATTTCGACGAGCACGCCCGGGACGCACCATCACCTCACCTTCTGGCGGAACATCCTGTACTCCGGAGGCGCGTGGGGATTCTGCGTATCGAAGATCCCTCACTGCGTGGCGCTGAACAACACCTTCGCGGACATCAAGTGGTACGGTTTCGGCAACGCCGGCGGGAAAGAGGGCCGCGCCGCGAACAACCTCTTCTGGAAAATCAACGTGCCGTACACGACGGGGCCCGGCTTCGAGGGCAAGGGCAATCTCATTCACGAGTGCAGCCGCGACCCGAAAGACGCGGGAGCCGGCGAGTTTTTCAAGGGGGATCCGAAGTTTGCGGCGCCGTCCGAGAGCAACTTCCGGCTCACCGAAGGCAGCGCGGCCATCGACGCGGGAGTCGGAAAGAGAGACATCGGCGCCCTGGCGTACCCGAACCGATACGTCGTGGACCCGCGACACCCCGCGGCCGACGATGAGGGCTTCGGGTACTTCGGCTGGCCGTACGCGACCGTCTCGGCCGGCCTTGCCGCTGCAAAGCCCGGGGAGACAGTGATTCTCCGCGGCGGCACGTACCGCGAGACGATCACCCCGCGCCGAGAGAATGTGACGATCCGGGCGGCCGACGGCGAGCACGCGCTGGTCTCCGGTGCCGACGTGGTTGCCGGGTGGGAGCGCGAGGAAAACGGGACGTGGCACGCGGTCCTGGCGGCGAAGCCGGCACGCGTCCTCCGCGATGGGAAACCGTGGAGCGGCTTCGACTGGGACGCCGACGCACGAAGGATTCAGGTCCGCGGGTTCGATCCGCGAATCCACGCGGTAGAGATCGTCACGCGGAAACACGGTCTCGATCTTCGCGGGCAACGCGTCCGCGTGGAAGGAATTGTTGTGGAGCACACGTTGTCCGACCCCGTGACGGGGGCGGAGAAGGCCACGGTCCGCCTCGGAACAGGCAGGTGAAGGACAGCCTTGCCCCACGCAGTTGACCAGGGCAAAAGGCCCCGGTGCTGCCCGAGGGGCTCAGAGACCACGAAGGAGTTGTCGTGACTTCCGACCTCTCGGCGCGCGGACAACCCTGTCCCGTGGACCGAGCCCGGCTGGGCCGGGCAGAGATCGCGCCAACAGGCGCTTTCCCGGTCCTCGCCGTCGGCACCTGGACTATCCGCCACACGGTCGGCGATTTCGGGATCGATGACGGCGGCCGGTTGCTGGTCTGTTTCCCCACCGCCACCGACGCTTTCCAGCCGCAGGTGGACGACCCGACGGCCTCCGGCTATGTCACCGCCTCCACCGACGGCCAAGCAAGGCTCGAGGTGCGTTTCGAGGTAGGCTTCTGGGTCCGGCCACGGGCGAACGCCCTGGTGATTACGGTGCGGGACGGCTCGCTACGCTCCGGGGACCTCGTCACGGTCACGGCGGGAGACACAACCAAGGGCTCGCCCGGCTGGCGGCTGCAGAGCTTCCCCGAGAGACATCACGTCCTGAGCGTGCTGGTCGACGCGTTCGGCACCGGGGAGTTCTACCCGCTCGTGGAGCAGCCGGAGATCGAGATTGTCCCGGGGTCGTGTGCCGGCGTGGAAGTGGTGTGCCCCACCTCGGTTCCGATCGGCAAGCCGGTCACCGCGCAGGTTCGCGCATGCGATGCGTGCGGCAATCCGACGCCCGAGGCGGAGGGATTGAGAGCCCGGATCACCGCCGCCGGCGGAAACGTGGACGGGTTGCCGACAGAAGTTACACTGCAGGGTCCCGTAACGCCCGTCGGCCCGATCACCTTCCGGGAAGTCGGCGTTCGGAGGCTGCTCATTGCGTGTACCGGCGCCGAAAGACAGCGGCTGGACGGTACGAGCAACCCCATTAAACTGCATGAAAGGGGCCCGGAAACAGCGGAGCTGCTCTGGGCCGACATGCACGGCCAGACCCGGGAAACGGTCGGCACGGGCACGGTCGAGGACTACTTCGCCTTCGCCCGCGACCGGGCCTTGCTGGATGTCTGCGCGTGGCAGGGCAACGATTTCCAGGTTACCGACGCACTCTGGCACCACGTGGGGGAACAGACGGCGCGGTTCAACGAGGCGGGCCGTTTCGTCACGTTCCTCGGCTACGAGTGGTCGGGCCTCACTCCGGCGGGCGGGGATCACAACATCCTGTTTCTCCGCGACGGAGCCTCGCTGCACCGCAGCAGCCACTGGCAGATCCATGACGGCTCGGACGCTGCGACGGACCGTTACCCGATCTCGGAGCTGTGGCGGGAGTTCAAGGGGCGCGACGACGTGCTGGCGGTCGCGCACGTGGGCGGGCGGCATGCCGACCTCGAAACCGCCGCCGAGGGATTCCCTCAACTGGTGGAAATTCACTCGCACCACGGCACGTTCGAGTGGATCGCCGAGGAGGCGATGCGGCGCGGCCTGCGCGTGGGGTTCGTCGGTCAGAGCGACGATCACACGGGCCGGCCGGGCCTCTCCGGTCCGCTCCAGCCCATGGAACGGTCCTTTGTCACGTTCCCGGTGACGGGAGGTCTGACAGGCATCTACGCCGCGGAGCGCAGCCGGGAGCCCGTGTGGCGTGCGCTCCGTGCGCGGCACTGCTACGCCACGACCGGTCGGCGGAGCCTGCTCCGCTGGCGACTGGGCGATGCCATGATGGGGGACGTCGTGACCCGGCCGCGCGGAGCCGAGCTCACGTTCACCCTGGATGCCGCGGCCGACGGCGCGGAGATCCTTCACGCGGAAATCCTCCGCGACGACGAGGTGGCGTGGCGTCACCAGTGGCCCGGCGACGAACGGTCCCCGTGGATATGCCTCCAGTGGTCGGGCGTCCGGGTGCGAAGCCGAAACAAGGTCACCGACTGGAACGGTCGCATCACGGTCTCGGACGGACCCATCGCCCAATTCCGTCCCATAGGTTATTCCCGCAGTGGCGAGGGGATCACGCGAAGCGGCGACAGCGAGCTGATGGTCCGGTCGAGCACCGCGGGAGATACGGCGGGCATTCTGCTTCGCCTGGAGGAACCGAAAACGCGGATCGCATTTCACTCGGCCCGGGGAACCTTCCGCTTTCGCGCGGGCGAGGTGGGCCCCTGCCCTACCGTGTGGCCCGCCGGGGGCGTGAACCAACGCGTCGCGGTATCGCGTGTGGAGCCCGACAGCCGGTCGCGCGATTTGCGACTCGAGTGGACGGAGACTGCTCGAGAAAAGGCGTCGCACGCTTACTGGGTTCGGCTGCTCCAGATGGACGGCCACATGGCGTGGTCGAGCCCGATCTTCGTCGAGAGCTCATAACGGCGGCGTCGTTCTCGACGACCGCCGTCTCACCCCCTCAGATGGTGCCATTCTCCCGCCGGTGGTCCACGACGCGCTTCGCCTTGCCGGCCGAGCGTTCGAGCGTCTGCGGCTCGACCAGTTCAACGTTCACTCGGATGCCGGTGACGGAGTGGATTTCCTGCTCGATGTGGCGCCGCAGTGCCTGCATCTGGCTCATGCGGTCGGAGAAATCCGCCGGCCGCATCTCGACGTGCACGGTCACCTGGTCCATGGCCCCGGGGCGGTCCACCTCAATCAGGTAGTGCGGCGCGGTGCCTTCGACCCGCAGCAATGCCTCTTCGATTTGCGACGGAAAGACGTTCACGCCGCGGATGATCAGCATATCGTCGGTTCGACCGACCACGCGGCTCATTCGGACCCCCGTGCGTCCGCACGGGCACGGCGAGGAGTCCAGCCGCGCGATGTCGCGGGTGCGATACCGCAGAAGGGGCATCGCCTTCTTCGTCAGGTTCGTCAGAACCAGTTCGCCCCGTTCTCCTTCGGGAACGGGTTCCAGGGTGTCCGGGTCGAGACACTCGACCAGAAAGTGGTCTTCCTGGATGTGCATGCCGTTTCGGGCGCCGCACTCGCCGCTGACGCCGGGCCCCATCACTTCGCTGAGTCCATAGTTGTTGAACGCCAGCAGGTTAAGCTCGTGCTCGATCTGGCCGCGCATGTCCTCAGTCCAGGGCTCGCCGCCGAAGTGGGCGAACTCCAGCGGAAGCTCCCTCGGGTCAAGGCCTTGTGACCGGGCGACCTCGGCCACCTGCAGCGCGTAGCTTGGCGTGCTGATCAGCACCTGGGCGTCCAGATCGCGGATCAGCATGACCTGGCGCGGGGTGTTTCCGGCGGCGGCAGGGACGATCGAGGCCCCCACCTTCTCGACGCCGTAATGAAGCCCGAATCCCCCCGTGAACAACCCGTAGCCGAATGAAACGTGCACGTTGTGTTCGGGCCGTAGCCCCCCGGCCACGAGAAAGCGGGCACAAAGGTTCGACCACGTGCCGAGGTCCTCGGCCGTATAGGCGACGAAGGTCGGCTTACCCGTGGTGCCGGAGGAACCGTGAACGCGGATGACCTCTTCCCGCGGTACCGCCAGATAGCCGAGCGGATAGTGGCGGCGCAGGTCCTCTTTCGTGGTCAGCGGAAGCCGTCGCAGGTCGTCCAGCGTGGTGATCGCCTCGGCCGTTACTCCTACCTTTTTCAAGGTCGGCCGATAAAAAGGTTTGTCCGCCACAAGCGAGACCGTTTCGCGAAGCCGCTCCAGTTGTACAGCCTGCAACTGGTCGCGCGACATGGTCTCGGCGGGGTCCCAGACGCGGTTCTCTACGGCAAACTCCGCCATCGGAAAAACCACCTCACTTCCCGGCTTTCCCGCGCGGCCGCCGCTCACGGGTCGTCCCGCGCGGGTCGCCGGCTCGGCAGGGCTCAGTCGTTGGCCCGCTTGTATAGTTCCACGTCACCCACGACGTTGACCTGCTTCGACTGCAACAGTTCAATGGCCGAGTCCGGCCCCTCGAAGCGGAACACCAGGATGGCCTTGTCGCCGGTGCGGAAGGTGAACGCATACATGTACTCCACGTTGACGCCCGCCTCCTCGATGATCTCGAGAACGGAAGCCAAGCCGCCCGGCCGATCGGGTACCTCGACGGCCACGACCTCCGTCACGTTCGTGACGCAGCCGGCTTCCTCGAGGACCTTCTTGGCCTTCTCCCAATCGCGGACGATCAGCCGCATGATCCCGAACTGCTCCGTGTCGGCCAGCGACAGGGTAATGATGTTGATCCCGGCGTCCGCCAGGGCCTTGCAGGGCACACTAAGCCGCCCCGGCCTGTTCTCCAGAAAGACCGACAACTGAGTCAGTTTCATGGTTTTCCCCTTCCGGACCCCTGGGCATCCAATGGGCCGTCGCCCGAGGCGTTCACTTCTTCCCGGACGCCCGGCCCAACGCGAACGCTTCCCGGTTTGCTTCATGGTACTTCTGCCGGAACACCGCGCCCAACACATCCTGCCAATGGCGCTCCTCGATGTCGAGATAATTCGCCAGCACGCCGAGCAGGGCCACGTTCAGACACCGCCGATTCGGCAACCGCCCCATGTCGATCGCCTCCGGGCCGATCAGCGTGCCGGCGTCGCGCAGGCGCCACCGATTCACTTCAACCTGGTCGGCGGCGAGGACGACCAGATAGTCGGCCTCGCCCGAGGGAACCATCGGGCTCAGCACGGCGCGGCCCAGGCGAACGTCGCTCGCCACCGAACCGCCTCGTTGGCTCATGCCGTGGAGCTCGCTCTTCTTGACGTCGAGCCCCGCGCGAAACGCGGCCTCGGCAAGAACGTCGGAGGCCTTCAGCACTCCCTGTCCGCCCAGGCCTGCGATTACGACATTGGCCACTTCGTTTCCCATGCCGTCCGCCGATCTCCCCGGGGCCGCTGCCCCCTCACGATCCCTCTCCCGCCGCCTTCTGGTATTGCCTGATCTTTCGCGCCGCCAACACACATGGCCGCCGGGTGATGATCACCGCAAGCTCGTCCTTGGCCAGTTGCTCGGAAAGCAGTTTCTCGAATCCCTCGACGTCGTCGGTCGGATCGACCACGGCCACGGTGTCGATGCCTAGCGACTCGGCCAGCGCCTCGAAGTGGACCTGCTGCGTGGGTCGGTGGTCGAGCGTTCGCCCCGTTCCCGGGTGCTCCTGCAGCCCGGTCATCGCCGTGGTGCCGTTGTCGAGGATCAGCACCACGTGCCCCGTGGGAGGGCGGTTGTAGACCATGTC
>CAZGEE010000006.1:0-16723 GCA_964525035.1 uncultured Anaerolineales bacterium | reverse complement strand
GAGCACCAGCCCCGTGACCGTGGTCGAGAAACCCACCGGCATCCAGAAGCGGTGCTCGGTGTCCCAGGCGGCGAAGACCAGGCCGGTCGTCTCGGTCAGTTCGCGGCATAGCGCGTCGACCCGCTCGGTCGCCAGGACGTTTTGTTCAGGCAACTTGAAAACGGTCACTCCACAGTCCCCCTACGCTTCGACCGGAGCCTTTGCACCAAGGACCTCGTGGACACGGGCCAGGAGGTCGCGTGGGCTGAACGGCTTGGTCATGACGAGTTTCACGTTGGTATTCGCAATTGCCCCTTCGTCTACCTCGAACCCCTTGGCGGTGAGAAGAATCACCGGCACGTCCCGCGTGCCCTCCTCCCGGTACAGGTTCACCGCGACTTCCAGCCCGCTCAGAATGGGCATTTGCAGGTCCGAAATTATCAGGTGCGGCTGGACCGAGCGGGCGAGCTCCAGTGCTTCCTGGCCGTCCATGGCTGCGTGGACTTCGAAGCCGCCGTTTCGCAGCTTCATTTCCACCACGTGAATAATGTGGGCCTCGTCGTCGGCCACGACCACTCGTGAAGCGTCCATGCTCATTCCTCTGCGCCTCCTGCGCTATTCGGCGACGGGTAGTTTCAAGTGGAAGGTTGTTCCCTTGCCGACCTCGGACTCCACCTCCACCTGGCCGTGGTGGAGGGTCTCGACGATCTCCTTCACGAGCGCCAGTCCCAGGCCGGTCCCGTGGGCGGCTTTCTTGTTCTTGCCCACCCGGTAGAACTTCTCGAACAGCTTCGGCAGGTCCTCCGGGGGAATGCCCATTCCGCTGTCGCGGATCTGCACGACCGCCATGCCGCCCTGGAGCTCGCTCGAGAGGTCCACGTGCCCGCCGGGCGGAGTGTACTTGATCGCGTTGCTCACCACGTTCATGATCGCCTGGTAAAGCATGTCCCGATCCGCGTGGACCTGGTAGAAGACCGGGGACAGCTCGGCCCGGAGTACCTGGTCTTTCTCGGCCGCCTGGGGTTGCAGGCACTCGACCACTTCCTTGATGAGCCCGGTGACGGCCATGTCCTGCTTCTGCACCTTGATGACGCCGGCTTCGATCCGGCTGATGTTCAGCATGTTCTCGATCATCCGGTTGAGCCGGTCGCTTTCGCTGTCGATGATCTGGTAGAATTCCTGTTGCGTCTCCTCGTCCTGCGCTTCGCCGTCGACGAGCATCTCGACGTACGCGCGGATGCTGGCCAGCGGTGTCCGGAGTTCGTGCGTGACCTTGGAGACGAAGTCGTTCTTCATGCGGGCCATTTCCCGCTCACGGGTCACGTCGTGCAGGACGGCCACCAGGCCCGAGAGTTCCTCCGTGTCGCCGACCCGGGAGCGGACCGCGCTGACGGTCGCCTTGTAGGTGCGCGTCTCGCCGTTGGTCCCGTGCTCGAATTCGACGACCTTCCGCGGGACGTGGCGCTCGCTGCGGCGCAACTGGCCCACCGCGTCGACCAGTTGAGACTCCGCGACCACCTCGTCGATGCTTCGCCGCTCGGAGCGGTCGAAATGGAAGTCGAGCATGCGCTCGGCCGATCCGTTGGCCAGCGTCACGTCGCCGAACGCGTTGGTCACCAGCACCGCGTCGCTGATGGAGTTGAGCACGGCCTCCATGTGCTGTTTGTCGGCCTGGAGGACGCGCGTGCGAACCTCCTCTTCCCGCAGGGCCAGCGTCTTGCTCTCCATGTCCTCCCGCGCCCGGTCGAGCAGGCGGTCCACGGCTTCCTGGAGGCGTGCCAGTTCTCCGCTTCCGCGCTCGCCGACCGGCTCGAGGTCGCCCGTCTCGGTTCGCCGGTCGAGTTGCCGGGCCAGATGAAGCAGCCCGTGCCGCGTCCGCCGACCGACGGCGTACCCACAGCCCGCCGCCGAGGCAATAAGGAGTGGCGCGCCGACCACCATACTGAGGGAGAGCCCGTGATCGGCGCGCACGTTGGAAAGCACGACCAAGGTCAACCCAAGGCCCCCTAGCAGACCAATCAGGACGATGATGACGATACGTCGCCTGCTCATCGCGTTACCTCTTTTCCACCTCGCCCGACGCGCCGCCGACGAGTTCCGTGCCCTCGGGTTCGAGCACGGCCATCCGGTCGACGACGCCTCGGTCGCGGCCGGTCTGGACCACGTTGCCATACTCCGCCCACACCTCGCGGGCCTCACGGTCGCGACCCAGCCGGTGCAGCGTATGCGTCAGCGCCACCGCCACCAGCGTCGGGTCCTCCACGCCGTCGATGGCTTGCTGCAGGGCCGAACGGGCCTTTTCCAGGTCGCCCGCGGTGAAGTGCAGGTAGCCGGCCAGCGCCCGGGCGTCGGCGTGCTTCGGCGCCGCCTCGAGCACACGCTCCAGGCGGTCCATCGCCTGGCGGTCTTCGTTCAACATGGCGTGGCACTCGGCCAAGTGGAAGTTCCAGTCCGGGTTGTTCGGCTGACGCTTGCACAGCGCGGCGTAGCCGGCCTTCGCCTGTTCGTACCGGCCCAACTGCGTATAGCAGTCGGCCTGGGCCACGCGCACCGAGAGCGGGACCTCGCCGTGCTTCTCGATCAGGCGTTCGATGATCCGCACCGCCCGCCGAGGCTCACGGGTCCGGGCCAGGCACAGGGCCAACTGCTCGGAGGCAAGCCGGTCGTCCGAGTTGACCCGCAGGACCCGGCGAAGGCAGGGCACAGCCTGCTGGTCCCGGCCTACCATGATGTAAAGGTCGGCCAAGGCGCTCTGTACGCCCGCGTGCATGCTGAACCGGTCCTCGACGGCCTCCAGCGCGGCGAGGGCCTGATCCGGATCGCCGCGGCGAACGTACATCTCCGACTCGCAAAGGAGATACTCGGGGTTATTCACCTCCAGGGCGCGCGCCCGCGCCACGGCCTCCAGGGCCGCGTCCATGTCACCCTTGTGTTCCTCGAGAAGCCCCAGCGCATACCATCCCTCCGCCGAAAGCGGGGACTCCTGCACCAGGACGTTCAGGTATTCCTGCGCTTCGCTGAAGCGGTCTTCCCTCATGGCCACCCGGGCCGCCAGCAGGTAGGCCGGGGCATAGGGGCGGTCCGCGGAAAGTACCTTGGCAAGCTGGTCCTTGCACCGCCCCAGGTTGCCGTTCTCGTAGGCCTGCTCGGCCAGGCGGAACTGCACCTTTCCCCGGGCCGTGTCCCAGCGCAGCCGCGCCTGCTCCCGCTTTTCCGCCATGCGATCTCCACAGCCGACCAGTACAAAGGCCATGGCCGCTGCGCCCACGTAGAGTGAATATCTCATTGGTTCCCTCCCTCGTCCTTCTCGACTTCCTTCGTGGGTTCCTCGGGCTTGACCGGGGCTTCCGGTTTCGGAAGGTCCTCCAGCAGCCCGTGTTCTCTCATCCGTTTCCACAGGACGCTTTCACTCTGGAGCCGAGGCCTTCGCGTGGCGCGTTCGGCCTCCAGCTTGTTGAGCATCCGGCGAACCTCGTCACTGTTCGGCGCCACGTGCCGGGCCAGTTTCAGGTTCCACAGCGCCTGGCTCCGGTCACTGGGGCTATTGCTGACCAGATACCGGTCGTAGCAGTCCTCGGCCTCGGACAGGTGCATCTGCCGAAGCTTCTCCCGGGTGTAGAGCGGGAACCGGCTTCGCAGTCCCGCCATGGTTCGCTCGGCGTACTCGAGCATTTCGCGGCCCTCGACGTTGGCCTGGGCCTCGTCGAGAATGTGCGGGGTGAGCAGTACGATGATTTCGCGCCGCAAGGTCGACTGGTGATCGCTGCGGAACAACGTCCCCAGGACGGGCACGTCGCCGAGAAGGGGGACCTGCTCCTTGTCGATCTGCGAGTTCTCGTCGAAGAGTCCGCCGATCACGATCGTGTGGCCGTCGCGGACCATGATGTTGCACGTCACTTCGGTCGTCCGCTCGTTCGGCAAGCCATTCACCACGATGCCGGTGGAGACCTCGGGGTGGATTTCCATACGGACGAGCCCATCGTTGCTGATGAAGGGCCGGAACTGGAGCTGCGTACCCGTGTCCAGGAATTCCACGTTCTCGATAAACTCGCCGGAGGACGTCGTGGTGATCGTCCGGTAGCCCAGGCGTTCGCCCACGATCACCTCGGCGCGCTGCTTGTTCAGCGCCAGGACCTTCGGATTCGACAGAACGTTCACGTCCTCCACGGTTTCCAGGGCCCGGATGAAGATCGAGACGTCGTTGGTCACGACGCCGATGTTCAATCCGCCGGCGTCGAAGTCCGTAAAGCCCTCCGTCCCGACGCGGCCGAAGGGAATTCCGTCGGCGCTGACCGTGGCTCCGTCCATGTCGCTGTTGGGGTTCTGCGCCGAGAAGTTGGCCACGCCGATATCGTGGAAGTCGACCCCCGCCAAGAGGTTGAAGTCGACCCCCATGTTGCAGTCGTCGTCCACCGTGACCTGGAGGATGGTCGCCTCGACCAGGACCTGTTTGGGGCAAACGTCGAGCTCTTCGAGCAACTCCGCGACCTTCTCGATGTTCCTGCGATAGTCGGTGACAATCAGCTTATCCTGGAGGCTGTAGTCATCTCCGCCGACCGCCTCGGCCCCGCTGGGGATGCCCGAACTCGACCGGGAGGTGGTGGCCACGACCGCGTTTTTCGACAGCGTCGGCTTGACCAGCTCCTTGGCCTCGTCCACGTTCAGGTAGTTCAGGTGGAAGACGCGCGTTTCCCGCTCGGCCTCACTTTCGGCCAGCGCCTCGATCTGCTCCCGGGTGTACACGTAAATGAAATTGCCGTCGCGCCGGTAGCCGTACCCATTCATCACCAAAACGGCTTTCAAGGCCTGGTCCACCGTGACGCCGTACAGGTCCGCCGTGACCTTGCCCGTGACGTCTTTGCCGGCGATGATGTTGAGCCGATGCTGCTCGGCCAGGAGCTTCAGCACCGAGGAAAGGTCCGTTTCCTTCACGTGCAGCTCGATGGTTTCCTCTGTTTCTGCAGTTTCCGCGCCCGGGCTTTCTGCCGCCCGGTTTTCCGCGACAACCGCCTCCGGCGACTCGGAAATCGCCGGCTCGGGTTGCGGATTCCCCGTCTGCCCGCATACGCCCGCCACGGTTCCGGCAAGAATCAGGAGGCCCACGGAGAACTTGGTTGTCTTGGTTTTCAGGAACTTCATCGGTTCATCTCCAATACGTATTCCCGATCCTCCACGACGAACGCAACACTGCGTTGCGTGATGGTTTCGATTCGCAACTGCCGGGCCCGGCGGCTCAGGTAAACCCCGTTGGGCCCGACCCGCGCAGAGTACACCTCGATCGTGTCCCCGGCCTTCAGACGATGCCTGAGCTCGCCCTCTTGGCTTGATCGTTCCCTATTCCCCTGCTCCTCCTCGGGGTGGTCGAACATCAGCACGACCGTTTCACCTTCCAGCTGGAAGGTGTTTCCTTGAATGATGGCCACCTTGCGGTCGCCGCGAAGCAACGTGGTGACGAGCCTCAAGGGCGCCGTGTTCGACACGAGAACGCCGCTCGGGACCTCGTCCCGCGCCGAAGGCTCACCCGAAGCGAGTCCGTCCTGTACGCCCCCGGCCGGGCCCGGACGCGGGAAATAGCGAGCGTCTCCCGCAAACGGATTCCTCCGGGGCGGCTGGAGCGGAACGAAGGGCTCCAACGCTTCGTCCGCTGCCCCCGAATTTTCATCACGCGTCGCCTCGTCGGCCGCGACGACCGTTTTCCGCACCATCGTGCCGGACGGAGGAATTACCGATGCCCCCGCGGTACGCAGTTTCCCGCCACCGGAGTCGTCTCCTGCCAGGAGCCCCGCCCCCAGGATCGTGAGGGTCCAAACGGTCAGCGAGACGACGACGAGCCCCAGCACGAACAGCCGTCGCAGGATGAGCGACCTGTTACCGGTCAGCATCAGGCGCCAGTAGAAGGACTGGGAACCGGGTCCGCTCATGCCCTCACCTCCTCGTCGCGTTCCGCCGCCTCTGACGAGGTCTCAACGTCCTTCGGCGCACCGTGGTAGATCACGATCTCCATCTTGACCCGCACACGGCCTCCGGCATCCGGCGGGGAACTCATTTCGAGGCTTCGCACGTGGTTGATCCGGTGCAGACGCTGCAACCGGCCCATCACGCGGTACGCGGTGGCAAAGGGCGCTTCGAAGTGGATCGTGAGCGGCAGCTCGACGTACCCTTCCTTCGCCTGGGCGCGTTTGGGCGCCAGTTCGCGTTGACCCACGTTCTCGCTCTTGAGAATGTCGGCGACGGCTTTCAGAAACTCGGGCACCGTGGGGCTCGCCGGAACGCGCCGGCAGTTCCGGGCGTAGTCGTCGGTTCTCGCCGCAACCTTTTCCTCGAGCAGGGGAAGCTGCTCGGCCTGAGCCCGCATCGCCTTGAGGTCGGCCCCCGTCCGATCCAGTTCGGCCCGGGCCTGTTGGAGTGCGTCGGTCTCCGGCATGTACACCGCCAGGAAGAAGACCGCCAGCATGGCTGCGGTAATGCCTATGGTGACCCACTGCGTGCGATCACTGATTCTCCTGACCGGCCCGCGGTTCATCCTCGTCCCCCCGCCGACGGCCCTGCGGCCAGTTGCCGCACGCCGGCTTCCCGAGAAGGTACGTAGAAGGTGGCCGAAAACGCCCGGACCTCTTTCCCGTGAAACGTGGCGTCCCTGCTGAAGGCCAACTCCCCCTGTTGGAAGAACGCACCGTCGGCCATGTCCTGGAGAAACCGCGCCAGGGAAAGGTCGTTCGCGGCAAACCCCTCGATTCGAACACGATCCACCGTCCGGGTCTCCTCTTCGGCGGGCTTCTCGACTCGACGGCGCCGCGAGGTCGGCCGCGGGGCACCGTCCGGCTCGAGGCGCCGCGTGCGGCGATCCACTTCCAGGCGAGTCAGCACGATCTCTCCGGGCAGGTGGCGGATAATCTCGGAAACCAGCCGGGTTCGCGACCTGGGCCCGGCCAGCCTGTCCACGAGGTCGGCCTGGGCCGTGTAGCGGGCCTCCCGGCCTTTCAATTCGGCCAGCTTGCTCTCGACTTCCCGATCCTCGATGGCCCTGGCTTCGAGTTGATTCTTCAGCACCTTCTGTCGCACCCCGGCCACTTCAGCGCGCCGATACAGCGCCCAGCAGGTCATCGACAAGGCCATGGCCACGATCAGCCAGAGGCGGATCAGCCGAAGGCGCCGGCTGCGGCGGAGGCGGATGTGATGTTCGGGCAGAAACTCGATTTCCTTCATTCCCTTACCCCGCCAGTTTGTATCCCAGGCCGACACCTTGGATGAACGCGCCCTTGAGGCTGAGTCCGAACGCCGTCGTCCATTCGCTCAGCATTCCGCGGCGGTCGAGGTCGCCCCCCAGGCCGGTGGTGTCGATCCCCCGGAACGGTTGGCCGATCACGACCTTGTATCCGAGCCGCTCGCCCAGCATTTCGGGAACGTCGCCGTCGTGGGCCTCGCCGCCGATGAACGTCAGGTGCCCGGGCCGGGACCCCCGAAACGTCACACTGTGATAGCGAAGGCACTTGTTGATCTCGTCCGCCAACTCCTCCACCTCGGGGCGCACCGCATCGGACAGCGCCTGCCGGATACCCGGATCCACGTCCTTCTTCTCGCCGGCACCGCCCAGCCTCCGACGCAGCGCCTTCGCCTCGGACAGTTCCATGCCGAGCCGCGAAGCCACGGCGGCGTTAAAGCACAATGCGCCCTTGTCGATGTTCTTAATGAAGAGAATGTGGCGCCCCCGGCTGATGACCACCTTGGTGATCCCCCCGAGGTCCACGAAACAGTTGATCTCGTCCTCGTCTTCCTTCCGGCGGAGGTAGCGCTCGAACGTCCGGAACAGGGCGCACTGCTGGACGTCCACCGACGCGGGCACCAGGCCCATCTCGTGCAACCGGCCGACGTGCCGCTCGACGTCTTCCTCGCGCGCGGCGAACAGGATCACCTCCAGCCGGGCGTCCTCGCCGTGGCGGATTTCGCCCGCCACCGAGTAGTTCACGATCGCCTCGTCCACGTCGAAGGGCAACTTCGAGCGAGCCTCGTTCCTCACCGCCGCGTCGCGGTCCCTTTCGGAGGCCGGAATCCGCATGTTCTTGATCGTCACCTCCGAGTCCGTCAGCGCGCTGATGCAGTCGTTGCTCCGAAAACGGTGTTCCTTCAGCTTGCCGCGAACCCGCGCAACCAGAGCCTCTTGCTTGGCCTCACGCGTCAAGCCTTCCGGGTCCGGAAGCTCGGCCTTCGCGCACGCGACCACCGAGTACCCGTGCCCGTCGACCGCCAACTGCACCATCTTCACGGCACAGGTCCCGATGTCGATTCCTATGGGCAACAGCTTCTTCAATGCCGAACCCCCTAGCTCACCGAGACGGCCCCGGTAATCGGTTCCACCGTGATCGTCAGCGATGCGTCCCCGGCAACGAGCGTCACCGTGCCGCCAACGTCCGGACTGCCCACGCTGTCGAACACCACGTACCGCGACCCGCCGAAGTCCACCGCGTTGACGATCAGCTCCGGCAAATTGAGATCGCTCGCCAGGGAAACCTCGTAGTCCTGCCCGGGCCGCGACGGGTGCTCCAGCGGCGTCAGCGACTCGTAGGCGTCGAGGTCCTGTCCCTGGTCGAGAACCACCGCGTAACGCTGGTTGTCCGGGCTGAAGACCAGGGCCACCGGCGCCTGGCGAGCGAGCGCCTCGCTCTGGACCAGTTCGATGTCCGCGGCCAGGGCCCGCGCGGCCGCCGCGCACTGGGCATCCTGTGAGCTCGAAACCATCGGTACCACCGACGCCCCGATGATGCCGAGGATCACGACCACGATCAGCAGCTCCAGCAACGTGAACGCTCGTCGACGTTCGCCCAACGTCTCTCTCCTTCGGTTCATCGCTCCGCGGGCCGGACCGAGGAGCCCGAATCCTTCGTCGCCGTACCCTGGTCGGCCTCCGACCGCGGCGCCTTCAGACCCGGCACCGTGGCTACCACGTGGACGTTTCCGCTCTTCAGAAGCTCCTGGAGCGCCTTCAGCCTCGTGTTCAGTTCCCGCAGGTTCTCGTTGACCTTGACCAGTTCCTGGTTGGTCCGCAGCGTCAGTGTCCCGATATGCGTCACGCGGGGCTGCTCGCCGTCGTCCGGACTGCCGGACCTGGCCAGGCCCTCGGCCCCGTGATAAAGCAGCACCAGGGCCACGAGACAGGCGACGATAGCGGCGTAAGTTTTCCTTTTCATGTTGGCCCTCCCGGACCCCCTATATCGCCCATATTCACACCAACGTTTAGAAAAAAATGGGCCGACCAAGATTGCAATGGTCAACCCGGGGCCTCGATTGCACCTGATGGCCGCTCAGGGCCGCAGCATCCGTCTACGTAAGTCGGCGGAGGTGTTGGTCACACCTCCGCCGGCTCCGATCGGTCAACTTGTCAATCCTCGCGCGCCCGGTGATTGACAACCGGGAAGTACGTCAAGAGGTACGTCGGCGGAACTCAGGTACCACTCCTTAGAGGGCATTAACCTGGGTTCCGTCGACGGTCGTCACCGAGTCCGGCACGTGGCAACGGAACTCACCCGTCACGGAGTTGTACCACCAGCCCTGGTTCATGTCAGCGGCTGCCGAATAGGCGGTATCCCCGTCGTCGACCTGGGTGACTGTGCTCACGCCCGTGTACGGATTCGGCGGCATCCGCAGCATGTAGGGCCCGAACCGGAACGTGCTCGAGTAGCTCGCGTTCGTGTTGCCGGACGCGTCCGTGAACATCGTCATCTGGTTGGCGAAGTCGTCCGGATAGATTTCCGCGTGCTGGGCCTTGTAGAGCTGCAGCTGCGACCGAATCGTCTTCAGATCCGTCTTCACGGACGATTCGCGGGTATCGTTGGACGCCTCGCTGAACTGCGGAATCACGACGGCGGCCAAGATGCCCAAAATGATCACGACAATCAGAATCTCCACCAGCGTAAAACCACTCATACGTCGCTTCATAAGACTCCTCCCGCTCCACTCAGGAGCAACTGTACAGCCAAACCCTGCTTTATCGTCCCGGGCTCCTCCCGGTCGGCACCACGTGTTTGCTTCCGCTTTCGTGCCCTCCAGGGCCCCTTCCATGGGCCCGCTTTTCTGCCAATGCCCGTTTTAAATCTGCGGCCCGAAGCGGCCGGCAAACCCGACACCATATCGGAAGGCCCCTGAGCAGACTTAAGAAAAAACTTCCCATACTGCCCGAATTACCTGTCTTCTCGCCGCTTCGAATATGGCTTTCGTCCGCACCCCCTCTTGGGACGATCTTGCGGCAGGGTCTAACTTACTGACACCTCAAGCCCTGGCAATCTCGGGTCAAGTCGAGCGACCCGTGGCCGTCGCATTTAGCATCGTAAGTCTTTTTCCTGGAAAGGCTTACAAAGACAAAGGGGAACGGGAAAACTTGGGAAGGAAATTTGGTAGAATAGGTAAGCTGGCGGAAAAAACTGGCGATTTTTCCCCGGCTCGGTTGCTGCTCATCCCCGAGCGGGGCGCTGCAGGCCTACAGAAGGGTCACCCCGGCTACGGGAAAATTCCGGAGCTCGCCCCTGTCAAGCCGCAAAACGAGGGCATAATGCGGGGAAATGGCCTCCACGACGCCTGAGAACTCCCGCCCGCCCTCTTTCAAGCTCACGCGGCGGCCCACCATGTCGCTTCGTTGGGTGTACTGTCCGAGAAGCTCATCGAGCCGCCCCCCATCGAGCAGGCCCAGCTCGTCCTCCAGCCCCTGAAGAACTGCATCCAAAAGGAGGATTCTGTCCACCTCTCTTCCGACAGCGGCCCGCACCGACCCCGCCCGATCGGCGATCTCGGGCGGGAAGCCCATCGCCTCCTGGTTGACGTTCACGCCGATGCCCACAACGTAGGCGCGCCGGGCGACCCTCGTCGGCCCCCTCGCCGTCGGGTCGGTGACCGTGGCCCGTTCCACCAGGATGCCGGCCACCTTTCGCCGCTCGATCTCGATGTCGTTCGGCCACCGGATGCCGACCCGGCCCCCTCCCACGGTTTCCACGGCCGAGGCGGTTGCCACCGCCGCAGCCAGTGTGAGCTCGGCCGCCCAATCCGCGTCCGGGGGTTCCCGGACCACCACGCTCAGCAGCAGGCTCTCCCCGGCGGTTGCAAACCAATCGGCCCCTTGCCTTCCGCGGCCCGCGGTCTGATGCTCCGCCAGCACCACCATGCCGTCCGAGCCTGGACCGCTTTCGGCCAGGGCCAGCGCCACGTTGTTCGTCGAGGCGGTTTCGCGATAGACACTCACCCGGCGGCCGATCCGCTTACCCGAGCGGGCCCAGAGGATCTCGTCGCGGTCGAAGCCTTCCGGGAGGCCGGCCACACGGAACCCGACCGTGGGATGGACGTCGAGCCGGAACCCGGAGGCTTCGAGTTCGCGAAGGTCGCGTCGAAGGCGCTGCTCGGGCAGGGAGAGCTCGCGTGCGAGTTCGGAGACGGTGTGCCAGTCCGCGGCGTGCCTTCTGAGAAACCACGACAACTCGTAGTTCACGGGGCGTCCCGCTCCTTCATGTCCGCCGGATATCCATGGCGACGTCGAGGGCCGGCGCCGAGTGGGTCAGGGCTCCCACGCTGATACGGTCCACGCCCGTCTCGGCGATTTCCCGGACACGTTCGAGGGTCACGCCGCCACTGGCCTCCAGTTTCGGTGGGCCGCCCGGCCGCAGGCGATCCCGCAGGGCCACGGCTTCGCGCAACTGCGCGGGCTTCATGTTATCCAGGAGCACGGTTTCCATGCCCAGGGGAAGGACCGCTTCGAGCTGGTCAAGCCCGTCGACCTCGATTTCGATTTCCATGCGGCCCTCTACTCGGCGCCGGGCCTCGGTCGCCAGCTCCTCGATCGACCGGTTCGAAGCCGCGACGTGGTTGTCCTTGATCAACACGGCGTCATACAATCCCATGCGGTGGTTGTCCGCCCCGCCACAGCGGACCGCGTATTTCTCGAGCCGGCGCCACCCCGGCGTGGTCTTGCGCGTGTCGCAGATCGCGCTCCGCGTTCCCTCGACCGCGTTCACGAACCGCCGCGTGAGCGTGGCCACGCCGGAAAGTCGCTGCAGGCAGTTCAGCGCGACACGCTCCCCGGTGAGGATGCCGGCCACGGGCCCGCTCACCGTTCCCACACACGCGCCGCCGCGGATCGTGGCGCCTTCCTCTGCCCGCCGGGCCACCACGACGCCGTCTTCCAGCAGGTCGTAGACCATCTGGACGATCCACAGACCGGCCAGGACCCCGTCCTCGCGAGCGGTCAGGTGGGCCTCGGTCTCCGCTTCCGCCGGGACGCAGATTCGGCTGGTGACGTCGCCGGAACCGACGTCCTCGGCCAGGGCGAGGCTGAGCAGGTTCTCCGTGTCCGCGAGCAGCGGCTTGTCAGCGGCGACCTCGTCTGGAAACAGGGCGCGGCTGTTCTTCCCCGAGCTCATCCCGTTCCTCCTTTACACTGGCGATGCGGTCCCGGAGGGCGGCGGCGCGTTCGAACTCCAGGTTGGCCGCGGCGCGCCGCATCTCCTCCTCGAGCTCCCGGACGTACTCGCGGCTGACGTAGGCCTCTTCCGATTCCCGGACCACCAGCCGGGCGGCCCGCCGGGCCGCGACCTCCGACTCGATCCCGGCGCGGATGGCCTTGCGGATGGTGTCGGGCTTGATGTTATGCTCCCGGTTGTACGCGAGCTGCTTCTCCCGCCGGCGGTTGGTCTCGTCGATCGCGCGTCGCATCGAGTCGGTCACCTCGTCGGCGTAGAGAACGACCTGGGCGTTGACGTTCCGCGCGCTGCGTCCGATGGTCTGCAGAAGCGAGGTGGCCGATCGGAGGAACCCTTCACGGTCGGCGTCGAGGATGGCCACTAGGGAGACCTCGGGCAGGTCGAGCCCCTCGCGCAACAGGTTCACGCCGATCAGGACGTCGAACTCTCCGCGCCGGAGGTCCCGCAAAATCTCGACCCGCTCGAAGGTCTCGACCTCGCTGTGGAGGTACCGCACCCGGACGTTCTCCCGCGCGAGGAAGCTCGTCAGGTCCTCCGAGAGGCGCTTGGTCAGGGCGGTGACCAGGACGCGGTCGCCCATCTCCACGCGCCGGCGGATTTCCCCGATGAGGTGCTCCACCTGGCCGCGTGCCGGCTCCACCCGGATCTCGGGGTCCACCAGGCCCGTGGGCCGGATGACCTGCTCGACGACCTCGCCCTCGCACCGCTCCAGCTCGTAGTCCCCCGGCGTGGCGGAGATATAGACCGCCTGGTCCACCAGGTCGTCCCACTCGTCGAAGGTCAGCGGACGGTTGTCCAGCGCCGAGGGCAGCCGGAACCCGTGCTCGACGAGCGTCTGCTTGCGGCTCCGGTCGCCCGCGTACATCGCCCGGATCTGGGGGATCGTGACGTGTGACTCGTCCACCAGGCACACCATGTCGTCGGGGAAATAGTCGAGCAGCGTGTACGGCCGTTCGCCCGCCCGGCGCCCCGACAGGTGCCGGCTGTAGTTCTCGATCCCGGGGCAGTAGCCCACCTCGCGGAGCATTTCGAGGTCGTGCTTCGTCCGGGCCTCCAGCCGCTGCGCCTCCAGCAGCTTCCCCTCGCGGCGCAGCTCGCGGAGCCGATCCGTGAGTTCGGCCTCGATGCCGGCGATCGCGCGTTCCACGCGGTCCTCCGGTACGACGAAGTGCTTCGCCGGGTAGACGACAATTTCCCGTTCCTGCCCGGCGACCGTGCCGGTGGTGGGATTGATGATCTGGATGCTTTCGACCTCGTCGCCGAAGAACTCGATCCGGTACGCGAATTCCTCGTAGGACGGGTAGAGCTCCACGCTGTCGCCCCGGACCCGGAACCGCCCGCGCTGGAAGTCCGTGTCGTTGCGCTCGTACTGCAGGTCGACCATGGCGCGGAGAAACTCGTCGCGTTCGATCTCCTGCCCGACGCCAAGGGAGACCACCATCTGCTGGTAGTCCTCGGGCGCCCCCAGACCGTAGATGCACGACACGCTGGCCACGATGACGCAATCGCGGCGGCTCATCAGGGCGCTGGTCGCCCGGAGGCGCAGCCGATCGATGTCCGGGTTGATGCTCGCGTCCTTTTCGATGTAGATGTCGCGCGCCGGAATGTACGCCTCGGGCTGGTAGTAATCGTAGTACGAGACGAAGTAGGCCACGGCGTTGTGCGGAAAGAACTCCTTGAACTCCCCGTAGAGCTGAGCGGCGAGCGTCTTGTTGTGCGAGATGACGAGCGTCGGCCGTTGGACGCGCGCGATGACGTTCGCCATGGTGAACGTCTTGCCGGACCCGGTGACGCCCAGGAGCGTCTGCCTCCGGCGTCCCCGGCGGAGCCCGCCCACGAGGCCCTCGATGGCCTGGGGCTGGTCGCCGCAAGGCTGGTATTCGCTGACCAGTTCGAATTCGGGCATCAGATTCCCTCAGCGCCGGCTGGAGACGCTTTCGCCTCGGTCGGGATCGGCCAGGACGAGATACGGACGAAGCTGATCCAGTGTGATTCGGCCGATGCCCTTTACCGCCGTCAGTTCGTCGAGCGAGGCAAATGGGCCGTGGTCTGTCCGATAGTCCGTAATCCGCTCAGAGAGCACGGCTCCGAGGCCGGGCACCAGGCTGAGTTCCGGCCAGTCGGCCTCGTTCACGTTGACCCGGATCGGGGGGCCGTCCGCGGCGCGGTCGTCCACAGGCGGCCCGCTGCGCCACAGCGCGTAGAGCCCGCACGCTCCGGCCAGCAGCGCCGCGGCGATCAGCACGCCGGCGCGTTGCGAGCGGTCCAGCCGGCAGCCGCCGCGGTCGGCTTCGGCGGGGCTGATCGTGCCATCCGCGTCGTCGGTCTTGGTCAATATTCGAGCCACGGTTCCTCGGGCTGGGCCATCGGCACCTCCGGGATCCCGTCCTCCGGCCAGATCTGTTTCTTCATTCCGAGCATCATGCCGTGGGATTGTTTGGGCTGAAGGTCCGCATTCAACAGGCCCGCGTGGGGGAAGTAGTGTCCCGGCCGGTCGCTCAGTTCGCCCCAGGAGACCGCCGTGACGAACGGTTTGCCCACGGCGACGTTGTAGAAACAGTCGACCCACTCGCTCTGAACGGTTTCGTCCCACGGACGCCGCCACTGTCCCCCGGCGGCGACGTCCCGTTTGCCCTCGCTGGCGTCGGCCGGGTCCGGCGCGTTCTTCGACGGCACGCCCGCGGCGGTGATGTGCACCGGTTTGCCCAACGAGCCGAAGGCATCCAGCAGGCTCGAGACGGCCATGAGGTCGCGGCACCGGAATTCCTCGGCCCCGAGGAAAACCTGGAGGCCGATCGCGTCGAAATCGATCCCGGCGCCGACGCACTGCTCCACGTACCGCAAGGGCCAGAGACTGCGCGGGTTGCCGGCGAAGTAGTCGCCCCACGGCATCACCACGTCGAGGACCGCCACGGCCTGGGGGGCGTTCTTCTTGACGATCCGCGTGCTCATCATGGTCATTTCCATGATCTGGTCGAGGCTGAACTTGAGGCAGTTTTCCACGTGCAGTCCCGTGGCGACGTCCCAGTGTTCGATCTTCTTCCCGTAGCGCTGGACGCAGCGGAGGACGTGCTCGAACGCATGGTCGCGGATGCTGTCGAAGTCGCCCTCCCAGACGTAGAGCCAGTCGGGCACGCACGATTCGGCAAAGCGAAGCGTCTCGCCGGCCTTGATGGCGATACCCTGGTCGCTCAGCCAGTTGACCCAGTAGTCCAGCGGCTCCCACCGGAATTCCTGCTCGCGCGGCTCGATCGCCCGCCACTGGAACGGCAGGGTGGCATAGTTGAATCCCTCGAACACGCGGTCGCGGTACGCCGGCTCGCGGCACTGGGGCTCGACGCGGCACCCGAAGTCCAGGTCGACCAGGTCGCGGTGATTGCGGCGGAACACCAGCCCCCGCCGGGCGTGTTCCATGGCCAGGACCTCGCCGAGCGGAACGGCCTTCTCCAGGGCCTCGGCGGCCACGGCGCTCGCTTCCTCGGGTTGGTCTCCCAGCGCGGCCGCCCGGGCGAACATCCGCTTGATCTCCCCGAAGCCTTCCACGAGCTCGGGCGTCGGCCCGGAGTAGGAATAACCCCAGTCTTCGCGCTTCTGCCACGCCTCGTTCAACCAACCGCGCAGCAGCTCGACCAGTAGGTTATAGCCCGCTTCGCGTTCCGGAAGGTGTCCCGTGCGCAGGACCACGCGGCCAAACCCCCACACCTCCCACGGGATCACCAGGGCCGCCAACCCGTCACCCCGGGTCTCGCAGAAGAGATTGGTGCGCAACAGCCGGACCTGGCTCCGCACGGGCTCATCGTCCGGCCCCACCAGGTACGCATCGGACACGTCCAGCCCTTCGGGAACCTCCCCGTTGACCGACGCGGCGAACTTCAGCATTCCCATAGGGTTCCTCACAGTCGTGGTGCTTTGTTCGTGTGCGAGAGCCTGCCTCCGCTGCTGTGTCCCCCCGCCGTGGCTCCCGCGGTCGCGGGACCTCATTATAGCGGATGGCCTCGGCAAATTCACACCTTCGACCGGCAAAACTTGGCCCCCTCTCCGCGGGAGTTTCGGGGGGCCGGACGGAGCGTGCCCAATCGCCCCCCGGTTGCACTCTTTGTCATGGGTCGCTATCATGAGGCCTGCACCGCCGGCTGCACGGCGGAAGCGGGGTAAACGTGAAGCTCAGCGTGGTCATGCCGGTGTACAACGAGGAGACGACGGTCGCCCGGGCGGCCGAGCGTGTACTCGACGCCCCGCTGGACGACGAGATCGAGCTGATCGCCGTCGACGACGGGTCGACCGAC
>CAZGEE010000005.1:0-18665 GCA_964525035.1 uncultured Anaerolineales bacterium | reverse complement strand
TACTGATCAAGACACTTGCCTCTCCAGCATGGCGGCACACAGCGGCCGCCATGGCCGACGTACTGATCAAGACACTTGCCTCTCCAGCATGGCGGCACACAGCGGCCGCCATGGCACCGGGCACCGGGCTTGCCTCTCCAGCATGGCGGCACACAGCGGCCGCCATGGCACCACGCACAGGGCCCTCGCCGCATGGCGGCACACAGCGGCCGCCATGGCACCACGCACACCGGGCTTGCCTCTTCAGCATGGCGGCACACAGCGGCCGCCATGGCACCGGGCACCGGGCTTGCCTCTTCAGCATGGCGGCACACAGCGGCCGCCATGGCACCACGCTTGCTGATCAAGACGCTTGCTTCTTCAGCATGGCGGCACACAGCGGCCGCCATGGCACCGAGCCATGGCACCGAGCCCTCAGTCCTTGTCCGCGGGGTACCGCTCGTCGCCGAGGTCGGACTGGAGGCGGTGGAGTTCGCCCTTCAACTCGCGGACCACGTCGGCGTAGGCCGGGTCGTCGTAGACGCTGTGCAGCTCGTGCGGATCGCGCTCGAGGTCGAAGAGTTCCCATTCCGGCTCGAAGGTCGGCTCCTTGGCGCCCTCCTGGCCCAGCGGGTCGCTGTAGTAATAGATCAGCTTGTAGCGTTTCGTTCGCACGCCGTAGTGGGCGTAGATGTGGTGGCAGTCGTCGTTGTGCATCCAGTAGCGGTAATACATCGATGTCTGCCAGTTCTCGGGCGTGTTGCCCCGAAGGACGGGGCGGAAGCTGCGGCCCTGGAAGGCCTCCGGGATCGACGCCTCGGCCAGGTCGAGGAAGGTCGGGGCGAAGTCGACGTTGGTGACGATGTCCTCGTTGACCGTGCCGGGGGCCACCTCGCGGGGGAAGCGGACGAGGAACGGCATCCGCAGCGATTCCTCGAACATGAACCGCTTGTCGAACCAGCCGTGGTCGCCGAGGAAGAAACCCTGGTCGGAGGTGTAGACGACCATGGTGTTCTCGGTCAGTCCTTCCTCGTCCAGGTAATCGAGCAGCCGGCCGACGTTGTCGTCCACCGAGGCGATCGTGCGCAGGTAGTCCTTGATGTATCGCTGGTAGCACCAGCTCTTGAACTCCTCCTCGCTCAGACTTTCGGGCGGGGTCGTTTTCCAGTCGCGTTCGTTCATGTCGCGGCCGATCCGTGTCCGGGCCTCTTTGGATGCGGCGGCGCGGTGGCTGTAATCGTCGTTGAAGGTTTCGGGCTCGGGGATGTCCACGTCGTCGTACATGTGGGCGTGCTTCTCGTCGGGTTCCCAGTGACGGTGCGGGGCCTTGTGGTGCACCAGCAGGCAGAAGGGCCGCTCGCGGTCGCGGCCGCGGAGCCAGTCGAGCGACATGTCGGTAATGAGGTCGGTGGCGTACCCCTCGTGCGTTCGGCGGCCGTCCGCGTCGATCATCTCCGGGTTGTGGTACTTGCCCTGGCCCGGCAGAACCCGCCAGAAGTCGAACCCGGTCGGTTCGTGCTCGGGGCCCTGGCCGAGGTGCCACTTGCCGACGATGGCCGTCTGGTAGCCGTGCTCGCGCAGCACCTTGGGGAAGGTGAGCATCCGGTTGTCCATGTGGGTGGCAAGCGTCGTGACGCGGTTGACGTGGTTGTGCGTCCCGGCCAGGATGGTGGCCCGGCTCGGGGTGCAGATTGAGTTGGTGCAGAAGCAGTTGTCGAAGCGCATGCCGCCCTCGGCGATGCGGTCCAGGTGCGGCGTCTCGTTGATGCGGCTGCCGTAACAGCTCATCGCGTGGGCCGCGTGGTCGTCGGACATGATGAACACGATGTTGGGTCGTCCGTCGCTCATAAAGCAGTCTCCTTCAGTCTGCAACCAATCGGGTTTACGGCCTCCAAGGGGAGATGGCCGCTTCCGTCACGGAAAAGATTCCCGTCGCTCCTGCAAAAGGCCGAGCCGGTCAAGCTAGCACAGTCCGGCCCGGGCTGCAACCGTTCCTTCACCGGTACTGTGCCATGTAATCCTTATGAGCGTACTCTTCCACCAGGGCGGGATCGAGGGGATAGGCCCCGAATTCGCGACCGGCCTCGACCATCGCTTTGTAGTTCTCGGGTTTGACGGCCGGGTGGATGCTGTTGCTCGACGCGAGAATGAACCCGCCGTTCGGCGCGCCCTTGGCGATGGTTTCCTTCACGGCCTCCACGACCTGGGCGGGCGTGGCGAAGGGCAGGAGCTGCCCGCAATCCACGTTGCCCGCCAGGGCGATGCGGTCGCCGTAGGCCGCCTTGACGCGAGCCATGTCCATGTCGGCGATCGGCTCGAGGGGATCGAGGCAATCGATGCCGGCGCCGACGATGTCGTCGAGAATGGGCCACAGGTTGCCGTCGGTGTGCTTGAGAAAGGGAACGCCCTTTTCCTTGGCGACGCGGACGACTTCCCGGAGATACGGCAACAGGAATTCGCGGAAGTGCCCGGGCGACATGATCGGCGCTTTCCGGTGCGCGTAGTCGTCGCCCGTGCAGAGCACGTCGGCGCCCATCTCCGCCGCCCTCTCCAACACGCGTTTCTTGTAGTCGGTGACGATCCGGGCCACTCGGTGTGCGAGAGTCGGATTCAGGGCGTAGTCCATCAGCAGGTTGTCCATGCCGCGCAGGTAGTGGGAGAACTCGAAGGCTTCGTGGCTGAGGAACACGACGCACCTCTCGCCTTTGAATCGCTTCACGGCCAGTTCGAGGGTGCGAAGCCGGTGGTCGGCGTCCGGGTCGGGCGCCTCGTAGCCCTCGAGGTCCGACTCCTGTTGGATGGGGTGCCCGACCGCAAAGGGGATGCCGTGTTCCTCCGTCTTCCACGTGATGCCCCATTCGTCCACGTATGTGCGGGAGTCTATCTGCCGCCGGATCCGGATGTCCTCGAAGACGGTGACGCCGTCGAGGTCCTCCTTTTCGATGAAGTCCGCCTGGAGCTCAAATCCGCCCGCCGAACCCCATTCGTACCGGGCGACCCTGTCCGGCTCGGCGGGCTCCGGGTACAGGGCGCTGATCACCGGACGGTTGATGATCAGTTCCCATATCGGGACCCTGTCGGGAATCCCGTCGCGACGAATGGCCGTCATCATTCGTTGGTATCCGGTCATGATTTGCGCTCCTTGCCGGTACCGGTTGCCGATTCGACCTGCGGAGGTCCTGCGGTCCGGAATCCCAGGTGCGAGGGGATGACCCTGCGAGGTCGTTCCGCCGCTCCGGAACGCGCGCAATGGGGACCCCGTGACAAGAAACCTACCAGCCGGAAGCATGGACTCCGCTCATCGCAAGGTCCCCGGGACTGCCGCTCGCAGAAGCAGGGCTGCGTATCGTACGCCGACGCCCATAGCGCGTAAAGAGAAAAGGCGATCAGGAGACTTTCCGACTTTCCCGTGCCGGTCCGGATTGCTTCGGCTTCCCGAAACGAGCGGAGGACAAACCACCCTTTGTTTTTCAGTTTGCGCGGCAGTAATGGATTACCGGGCGGTCAGGCTCTCGACCTGCCATTGCGCTTGGGTCGAGGCAGCCTTTCATCCGGTTACGGATTCTTTCTTATCTGACGGGCCTGAGCGAGTCTGCCGTCGTCCGCTGGTACGGCTGGACTCGAAAGAGCAAGTGCTCAGGTCGGCCGGGTTCAGCAGAGCTTCTTCGCCCCGGAGTACACCGTCTCGACCCGGAGGGCCGCCGCGGCGTTCCCGGGATGTTTCGGCGGGTTCCAGGTTTTCATGTCGTCGAACACCTCGCCCTCGGTGTGGTATTCCAGGGTCCCCTTGGCCTGGTAGGCTTTGCCGTCCTTGCTCCGGAAGAGCAGGGCCCCCTTGCATCCGCCTTGCAGGTTGTTGCGCGTCTTGTCGAAGTAGTTGTCCGCGACGACCAGCCGTTCGTCGCCATACGCGCCGACACAGCTGGCGTAAATGATGTTCGGCGTCCCGTCCTCGGCGACCGTCGCCAGTACTACGGGGCCGTCGCGATCTTCCCAGGCTTGGCGAACCTCGTTGGGCAAAGAAGCCATGTTGCGTTCCTTCCTTTCTCGAAAGCGATTTTCGAAACAGCAAACGGTTCGGTACTCAGTACACGGGTTTGTCTTTCAGTGGACAACTCCTGCCCGCTGGATTATCCATTCTCCCGGAGCGCTGCACAAGGTCCAAGTCACGTTTGGTCGTCGTCGCTGCCGGTTTCCAGTTCCAGGACCGTGCCCGCGTGGCAGGCGGCGCAGCGGTCCGGGAACTCGCTCCACAATCGCACCACGCCCGCGAGACCGGTGCAGTGGCACGGGGCGAGCCGCTGCACGTTCAACTGCCGCAGGGCGGCCACCGTTCGGTCCATCCGCTCCGGCCCGGCATGGAGCAAATGCATGCCGCCGATTACCGTGTGGATCGGGCGATTGTCCGTCAGGGCCTGAACGTGTCGCAGGGTGTTGATGACCCCGGCATGGGCGCAGCCGAGGATCACGACCGTGCCGGCCGAGGTCTCAATGAACGCGGCCTGATCGTCGACGAGGCCGTCGGGTTCGGTGCAGGCCTTGTCCTTGAAGAACGCTCCACCGGTGTTCTCGAAATCGGTTGTTCGAGGCACGGGCCCCGTGAGTCTGACTCCGCCGCACACGGGCTGCGGTTCCGTCACGCGGACGAGCTCGGCCTGCTCGGTAACTCGCTTCTCATCGAGTAAGGGCATGCCGACGTCGCGGCTGGTACCGTCGGCGTTGCGGGCGAACTTGGCCGAGAAGGCCGCCGGGTGCGCATACACCTTCGTTCGCCACGCCGACCGCAACACGTCCACGAGGCCTCCGGTATGGTCGTAATGGCCGTGGCTGAGCACCACTGCGTGAGTCCGTTGGAGGTCGATGCCGAGTTTTCTCGCGTTGTGGCTGAGCACGAGTCCCTGGCCTGTGTCGAACAGGATGTTTCTGGAGCCGTGTTCGATCCAGAAAGCCAGCCCGTGCTCCCCCAGCAGGCCGCGGCCACCGGCGGTGTTCTCGACGAGTACGGTGATTCGCGCGGCATCCATGGCGTTAAAGCGCCTTCTAGGCTTCGGGGAAGATCATGGCCTCGGCGAATTCCATCTGGAAATCCGTATCGACGGACAGCTCCACGTGTTGGGTTCGCCGCGCGAGCTGTTCTCCGTGTTTGCGGGCCTCTAACGAGAGCAGGGTCCACCGGGCTCCGGCGAGTGAGACGTTTCCGACGTAATGGATCCGCTGATGATCCACGTCCCGGGGAAGCAGGCCGATCCTCTGGGCCTTGTCCCGTCGCACGAACCCGCCAAAGCCGCCGGCGATCAGGACGGTCTTCAGATCGGCCGCGCCCAGACCGGCTTTCCGCAACAGAATGGAGATGCCCGCCCGGATGGCCCCGCAACCGAGTTGAAGCTCCCGGATGTCCCGCTGGGTGATCGAAAGCGGTTTGCGCAGCCGGTTGCCGTCGGGCTCCGTCAGGATAAAGGCCGGCTCGCCGCCCGTGCCGGTGCGGAGGCGGTCGGCCAACGCGGGCGGCAGCTCCGAGGGAAGTTCCTCGGCGGGGTGCAACCGCCCGGCCGACGAGACGATCCCGACGCGCAGGAGTTCCGCGACCAGGTCGATCAGCCCGCTGCCGCAGATGCCCATGGGAGCGGTGTCCCCGATGACGCCGAGGTGAACGTCCTCGTCCAGGAGGACCTTCTCGATCGCCCCTCGCGCGCCGCGCATGCCGCAACTGATCCTCGCGCCTTCGAAGGCTGGCCCGGCGGCGGTCGAGGCGGCCTGGATCTGTCCGTTGTGGACCAGCACGATCTCGCCGTTCGTCCCGATATCGACCATCAGGACGGGCTCTTCCAACTCGTCGACCCGGGTGGTCAGCATCCCGGCCACGGTGTCTCCGCCCACGAAACCCCCGATGACCGGGAAGACGTAGGAGGTCGCGTGCGCATTGATCGGAATCCCCATGTCGCGTGCCGACAGAATCATTCCGCGCCCGTAGGCCGGTGCGAAGGGAACGGCGCCCAGCGGGGCAGGGTCCACGCCGCAAAGCAGGTGCTGCATTGTGGTATTACCTGCGAAGGTCGCCTGGTAGATCGATCGGGCGTTGATGCCGGTTTCATCGCATAAGGCTCGGATCATCTCCCCGAGTTGGTTGCACATCGCCTCCCGCAGTTCTTCGAGACAGTGCGGACAGGAGGTGGAATGATGAATGCGCGAGAGCACGTCGTCCCCGAAACTGACCTGCGGGTTCATCCGGGCCGCGGTGGCCAATTCCTCGCCGGAGCACAGGTCCAGCAGCGAAACCACCATCGTGGTGGTCCCGATGTCCGCGGCGACTCCGAAGCAGCTTGCCGTCGTGTCGCCGGCCTCGAAGTCGATCAACTGGTGATCCGACAGCACGGCCGTGCCCTTGTATTCGTGCTTCCGCAATTGACCGGGTACGTGCCGGAGCATCGCCACGTTGACGGTAAAGGGACCGGTCTTCGCTTCCAATCGCAACAGGTCGGGCCGGGGGTCTTCCAGAGTGGGAGCGGCCAACTCGACGTAGACCTTGCGAATGGTGGGCCGGACTTCCGCGGGCCCCCCCACGGCCGAGACCGATCCGATCTGGTGGTCTCTTCCGAACAGGCTTCCCGTGGGGACGTGTACCACCAGGTCGTTCCGGACGCGGCTCTGGCACGCAAGTCGCCACCCGTCGGCGAGCTCCTTCTCGGCCAGGATGTTCCGCCCGGCCTCGGACGGTTCGCTTGCCCCTTGTGTTATCCGGATGCGGCACTTGCCGCAGGTCCCGGCTCCCCCGCAAGGGGTGTCAATGACGAGCCCGGCGCCGGCGGCGGCTTCCAGGATCGTGGTCCCCTCCAAGGCCGAAACGGCCCGGCCCTGGGGCTGAAACGTCACTTTGTACTGACGGTGGGCCATCCGTTCTTCTTCCCATCCTAGGGTGCTGCGGGTGAGAGCCGAGAAGGCTTCGCCGTTGCCTCCGTGCGGTTCGTCTAGGTCCGTGAAGGGCCGGGTCCTTATCCTCCGGAGAGCTCGCGAATCGCGGCATCGATGCGCTCGGCCGGTTGCGCTTCGCCGGACGTGATCGCGGCCAGCGTTTGTTCACTGACCTTGCGCTCCTTCTTGAAGAACCGCACCATGCGGTCCATGAACTCGGCCTGTTCGCGGGCGTCCTGAAAGTTGCCGAGCAGCTGGCGCACCCAGCGCAGATTCTCGGCCACTTCCTGCGGAACCCGCTCGCTGTCGTGGCGCACGGCGTCCTGGGGACAGACGTCGTGACATCGCCCGCACCGAATGCACTCCTCCTCGTCGATGGCGGCCTTTCCGGCATCGCCCAGATTGATTGCATCGACCGGGCAGTCGGCGACGCAGAGCCCGCACCCGGTGCACATCTCCTGATTAACCCATGGCATCGTCTTGGCCCCTTTCCTTGGACTTTGTCGTGGCCGCAGGGTGATAGCCACGCATCCACATGGCCTGTTCCCGTTCGATCAGCCGGACTTCAACGCTCTCGAACCCGACGCTCCGGAGCAGCGACCGGGCTTCCTCGGGCCGGTAGTAATCTTCGTTCCAGAGTTTCTGGGCCAGGGAATCCCTTGGAAAATCAACGAGGAAGATCTCCCCGCCCGGGCGCAGTACCCGGTGCGCCGCCTTTAACACGGCTTCCGCGCGCTCCATTTCATGCAAGGCCCACATGGAGACCACCGCATCCGCCGTGCCGTCGCCGATGAAGCTCAGGCTCGACGCGTCCTGCTTGCGGCAATGGAAGCGGGTCCCCGTTCGCGTCTTCCGTTGCCGCGGGAAGCTCCACGACGCAATGTCGATCCCGGTGACGTTCTGGCCGTACGTTTGCGCGAGATACCTCACCAGGTCACAGGAACCGCACCCGAGGTCCAGCACCGTGCGGGCCAGGCGTACCTCGCGGCCGATGCGCGCGTGAAGGCGCGGTTTGATCCGGTCGTAAAAATCGTGCGTGAGCCCTGTCTCGGTTGCTGAATTCATGTGAGCTGCTTTGCCAATCCTTCCGCTTCGGGGTCCCGCACCAGGCGACGCGGTCTCTGCTTCTTGCCCCAATCCTTGGGCGGTCGAATACGTCGCAGGTTTGCGAGTTGTCCGAGGGCCTCCAACCGCTCGTAGATCAACTGCCAGGCGCACGGCTGATCCGGATTCACCTCGCACGTGCCGTCCTCGCGGGTGCCCCCGCAGGGTCCGTTGACCAGTCCCTTCGGGCAGAGGGTCATCGGGCAGATGCCCCCGGTTTCGTTCAGCATGCAGTCGCCGCAGGAGGAGCACCGTTCCATCCACAAGGCGTCTTCCACGAGCGTGTCCATGTGTCCCTTGGAGTTCAACGCGGCAACGATCGGCTTCAGAAGTTCGTATTCCTGCGTGAGCTGCCGCACGGTCTGGACCGCTCCACCGCAGCCGAGACTCAGAATCGCGTGCGCAGCCTCCATTTCCTTCCGCAGGGGGCCCAGCGACTCCCGGAGGCGGTGGATATAGCAGGATCGCTTGGGGACCACCGTGGCCAGCACCCGCTTCCCGGTCCCGGCCAATCGCTCCGCCATTTGCGCGACTTCCGGCTCGCCACCCGTGTGGCACACCGTGGCGCATCCGCCGCAACCCACGATGAGCAGGTCCGGAAACTCCTCGATCGCGCGTTCGACCTCGTCGAACGGTTTCGGCTCAGTTCCTATCAACATCGGCCTCCAAGGCTGAAGTCATGAAAGAGGGCACGTACCCGTCGGGCAACTCGAGCCCGAGGACGAGGACGAAGACTTGGCCGCGAACGTCGAGAAGACCTTCTCCGTCTCCTCCGAGCCGCACTGCTCGCACTTGTGACGCGGATGGGCCCCCGCCTTTTCCAGGAACGAGGTAACGTGCCCGCATTTCGTGCAGCGATACTCGAAAATCGGCATGGGCTGCCTCCTGAAGAAGCTCTCCTTGACTCTCTTCCCTTCCTCGCCTCGCCAAGCGTGGGGTCCGCGCACGCCCTTAGCGCACGGGAGCCCACTCAACCGGACCGCCGGTGCGGCAACCGTCGCCGCAAGCGCCGGCGCCGCCCGCAGCATCCGGGCATCAGAAAAGCGTCGCCGTTCAGCTCTCCCTTGGCGAACGCCTTGAGCACCTGGTCAACATCACCACACGTCTGTGGGATCACCTCGATCCCGGCGGCCGAAATGGCCGTCTCCAGCGGCCTGGAGATCGCCCCGCAGATCAGGACGTCCGCCCCCGTGGCGCTCAGTTCCGCGGCGCGTTCGTGCATCGTCTCGCCGTGGAGGGACACGTTGTGCTGCTTGCCCCGGTCGGAGCCGCGCAGCTCGACGACGAGCACGTTCTCCGCCACGTCGAACACCGGGCTGATCCGCGCCTGCCAATGGGGTACCGCGACCTTCATATCCGGGAGTTGGGTGCAAGTAGCATGCCACGCCGGCTTGACGTGGTGTGCTCGCCGTTCCGGAAAGGCGGAACCGTATCCATCGTAGGACGGGACTTTGAAATCGTGCAAAAAGGCACAGTATTCGCGAGCGGAACATGCTATAATGCACGTTTTCGGCAACTGAGGACCGCCACGCGAGGACGGAGCATTCCCGATGGACACAAGCAGCGCATCTCAGCGTGAAATGACGATTCTCGACTCCGTGAACGAGGGCGTGTTCACGGTGGACCCGGAGTGGCGGGTCACCGCCTTCAATCGGGCGGCCGAGCGGATCACGGGCGTGTCGCGGGACGAGGCGGTCGGCCGTCCATGCTGTGACGTCTTCAGGGCCAACATCTGTGAGACGGACTGCGCCCTGAGGCGAACCATGCGGAGCGGCACGCCGGTCGTCAACGCTACCGCCTACATCATTAACAGTGACGGGGAACGGGTGCCGATCCGGATCTCGACGGCGCTGCTTAAGGATCGAAGTGGGCAAATCGTCGGGGGCGTGGAGACTTTTCAGGACCTGACCCGGTTGGAGCAGCTTCAGAAGGAACTCCAGGCCCGCTACACGTTTGAGGACATTGTAGGCCGCAGCCCGGCGATGCGGCGGCTGTTCGAAGTCCTCCCGCAGATCGCCGAGAGCAGCAGCACCGTGCTGATCGAGGGGGCCAGTGGAACGGGAAAGGAACTGTTCGCCCGGGCCATTCACAACCGGTCTCCCAGGAGGGAGAAACCCTTTGTGGCCGTGAGCTGTGCCGCCTTGCCGGACACGCTGCTGGAGAGCGAGCTGTTCGGCCACAAGGCCGGCGCGTTTACGGATGCAAAGCGGGAGAAACCCGGCCGGTTTGCCTTGGCCGACGGGGGGACGATTTTTCTCGACGAGATCGGGGATATCTCGCCCGCCATGCAGGTTCGGTTGCTGCGCGTGCTTCAGGAGCGCGTGGTCGAGCCGCTCGGCGGCGTCGAGCCGGTCCCGGTGAACGTGCGCGTCATTGCCGCCACGAACCGTGACTTGGCCACGTTGACCCGCCGCGGGGAATTCCGCGACGACCTGTATTACCGGATTCGCGTGATCCGCCTTGAACTGCCCGGCCTGAGCCAACGCCGGGAGGACATCCCCCTGCTGGTGAACCACCTCGTGGCCAAGTTTAACCGCCTCCAGGATAAGCACATCGCCGGCGTTTCGGACCAGGTCATGGCCCGGTTGATGGAGCACGATTACCCGGGCAATGTCCGGGAGCTGGAAAACATCGTCGAGCAGGCCTTTGTCCTGTGCCGCGGCGGAATGATCGAATTGAATCATCTGCCCCCGGAACTGCGACCCGCCGTCCCACACGCTGGTGAGGGCGACGGGCCGATGAGCCTGGAGAGCCTCGAGAAGATGTTCATCACCGAGACACTCCAGCGGAACGGGGGCAACCGCACGAAGACCGCGAAGGACCTGGGGATTAACGTCAGCACCCTCTACCGGAAAATCACCCGCTTGGGTATCGAAACCCCGCAGACCGACGGCCGAGGGCGACGTCGGTAACGTTGCATCCTGCAACACCGCTCGGGCGGGAGCGGGCCCCGGTTTCCTCCAAACCGGGGCGGTATCTCGCTAAAGGGTCCGCTGGGCCGCTTGCGGGCCGTCGGCCCTGTTTTCGGGGCACTTCGGCACGGTCGTTGCTTTGATTTGACCTTAAGGAGGGCCTGGCGGCTCTCGCAGGGCGCGGGGGTCGTACAGCGTATGTCTGGGCGCCTGAAGGATGGTGGCGGAGAGGAAAGCTCGAAGGCGATACGTCCTACCTGTTATGCAAACTTCCCTTGACTGCATTCCCTGTTTCGCTCGGCAGGCACTGGAGGCCGCCCGCTTTGTCACGGACGATCCGGCGACGCATGAGCGGGTAGTCCGTAGCGTGCTTCGCGAAACGGCCGAGATGGACCTGACGCAGAGCCCCGTTGTCGTGGCTCAGAGCGTGCATCGTTTGTTGCGCGAGCTAACCGGCGACCCGGACCCGTACCGGGCGGCGAAGGATCGACTGAATCGGATGGCGCTGGACATGCTGCCGGGGCTTTCGGCCGGAATCGAGAGTTCGGCCGACCCGTTCTACACGTCGCTCCGTCTCGCAATTACCGGAAACGTCATCGACCTCGGCGTGAAGGGCCATGTAGGGGAGGCGGAGGTGCGCGAAGCGGTAGAGGCGACGCTCCATGAGCCGTTCCACGGCGACGTGGAGGATTTCCGCCGAGCGGTCCACGAGGCGGAGTCGATCCTGTACCTGGCGGATAATGCCGGCGAAATCGTCTTTGATCGGCTGCTCGTCGAACGTCTCCCACAAGGGCGCGTTACCGTGGCCGTCCGCGGGGGACCCGTCCTGAACGATGCGACCATGGCCGATGCCGAAGCGGCCGGTTTGTGCGAGCGAGTTGAAGTCATTGACAATGGGGCGGATGCGCCCGGAACCTTATTGTCCGACTGCAGCCGAGCGTTCCGTGAGCGCTTCGCCGCTGCCGACCTTGTGATTGCCAAGGGGCAGGGCAATCTTGAGGCCCTCAGTGACGAACCGGCCGACGTCTATTTCCTTCTGAAGGCCAAATGCGCGGTGATCGCAAATCTTCTCGGTCTGCCGGTCGGCACCCACGTGGCACGGCGGTCGCAGCCGGCTGCGCCCATTCCGGAAAGGAGGGCCGAGCCCTGGCGTGACGGGCCGCAATCGTGAAAAGCCGTGCCGAAGGCTCGCCACGCGGGCTTCGATCTCCTGGGTAACCAACACGGTCCGACGCCCGGCCGTCAGGCCTTTTTGGCGGTGCGGACCGAGGCCGCTCCGGCGGATGCCGGGCCGTACGTCCGCCGGGGCGCAGAACGAGCATCCGTCAGCCGACGCGCGTCTGTGCCTTGTAAGGGACCGTGTGGCTCTGTTATGGTATGTGTTTCCGCCCCGGTTTCGGAAGTTCTTTCCCCTTGAACAAGGTCTTCTGGCGTGGCGGCGTTCTGAAGTGGAAGGTGGAAGTTGCTATGATGACCCGGCAGTCCGACTCGCCCAAGCCATTGCCTTTCACGGCCTTGGCGGCGCACCAGTTGCGGTCGCCGGTCGATTCCGCGCGAGCTTTGCTGAAGGTGCTCGTCAACGGCCTTGCCGGCCCGCTGACGGATCGGCAGAAGGAGTTGCTCTCGAAGGCCGATGCCCGGTGCGAACAGGCGACCGAATCGATCAACCGGATCATGATCATCGCGCGGTTGCTGGAGCATCAGGCCCCGCCCAACCGGCGGGTCGACGTGGCCGCGACGGCGCGCCGCGCGGCGGAGCGATGGGCCGGGCCGGTGTCAGAACAGGGGATTGCGCTCGAGGCCGCCATCGTGCCGGACAGCGTTTCCGTCCAGGGGGAGGAAACGGTTCTGGCGGAGGTGCTCGACGCATTGCTGGGCAATGCAATGAAGTACACGCCCGAGAGCGGTCGCGTGCGGCTGAAGCTGGACGCCGATGCGCAGAGGATTCGACTCAGTGTGGGCGATTCCGGGATCGGTATCCCCGAGTCGGATCGGCACCGCGTGTTCGAGCCGTTCGTGCGCTCTGCGGCGGCGCAGGATTCGAGCCGTGCAGGGACCGGACTGGGTCTTGCCCTGGTCAAGAGCGTGGTGGACGTCTTGGGAGGCCGCATCCGGATCGACAAGAGCGACCTGGGCGGCGCGGAGTTCACCGTGGAACTGCCCGTCAGCAAACCGTCGGAAAGCGCGAAGGGAGGAGATTTCGAAATGCAGGACCGGTTCAAGGTGGTGGTGATCGGTGGCGTGGCCGCCGGGCCGAAAGTGGCGTCGAAGATCATACGGGTTTGTCCCGACGCCGACGTGACGGTCGTGGACAAGGGCGAGTTCCTTTCGTATGCGGGGTGTGGGTTGCCGTACTACGTCTCCGGCGTTGTGGAGCAACAGAAGGAATTGATGTGTACGGCCGTGGGTGTGGTACGCGACCCGGTCTTCTTCCAGAAGGTGAAAAACTTCCACGCGATGAATCACACCGAGGCCGTCGAGATCGACCGCTCGGAGAAACGGGTCAAGGTGCGCAGCCTGGCCGATGAAAGCGAATCCTGGCTGGAGTACGACCGCCTGGTCCTGGCCACCGGCGCGACTCCCGTGGTGCCGCCGATTCCGGGGGTGCACCTGGAGAACATCTTTTCCCTTCACGGAGTGCACGATGCCGAGGGCATCCGGGCGTTGCTGGGCGAGGACAAGGCCCGCGACGTGACCATCGTCGGCGGTGGCCTGATCGGCATGGAGGTCTGCGAGGCGCTGGCCGAGCACGGTTGCCGCTTGACCGTGGTTGAGATGCTACCCCAGACCCTCCGCATCCTCGACCCCGAGATGGCGCGGCTGGTCGAGCAGCATCTCGAGAGTCACGGGGTGAGGGTGAACACGGAGACGACGGTCAAGGCCTTCGAGGGAAACGGCCGCGTGGAACGTGTGGTCACGGACAAGGGCACCTTCCCCTCGGAAATGGTGGTAATGGCGATCGGCGTGCGGCCGAACGTGGACCTGGCCCGCCAGGCCGGTCTCGAAATCGGTCCCACCGGCGGCATCCGTGTCAACGACCGCCTTCAGACGTCCGACCCCGAGGTCTACGCCGCGGGCGATTGCGTCGAGACGAGGAACCAGCTTACCGGGGAGCCCGCGTTCGTGCCGCTCGGCTCCACCGCCAACAAGCAGGGCCGGGTGGCGGCCGTCAATGTCTGCGGGGGCGATGACGTGTTCCCCGGCATCGTGGGCAGTACGGTCTGCAAGGTGTTCGACTACTGCGTGGCCCGCACCGGTCTGACGGAAACCGAGGCCCGGGAGCAGGGATACAACGTGGTCGCGGCCATGGCGCCGGCCCCGGACAAGGCGCACTTCATGCCCGAGGCGAAGCCGCTGCTCCTGAAGCTCGTGGTCGACGCCGATACGAGACGGCTGCTCGGCGCCCAGGCGACGGGGCCCGGCGATGGGGCAAAGCGCATCGACGTCGCCGCCATGGCCATCACGAGCGGAATGACCGTGGACCAGCTGGCCAACGTGGACCTCTGCTACGCGCCGCCCTATTCGCCGGCCATGGACAACATTATCACCGCGGCGAACGTGGCCCGGAACAAGCTCGACGGACACATGATGGGAATCTCCTCCGCCGAGGTCCGGAAGATGCAGGAGGAGAAACGCGACTTCGTCCTCCTCGACGTCCGAACGCCCGGCGAGTACGAGCAGATGCACCTGGCCGGATCGACGCTTATTCCGCTCGGGGCCCTGCGCGGTCGGCTTGACGAAGTGCCGCGCGACAAGCCGATCGTTACCTTCTGCAAAATCTCGCTCCGCGGGTACGAGGCGGCCCTGATCCTGAAGCACGCAGGTCACGAGGACGTGCGCGTGATGGACGGCGGAATCGCCATGTGGCCGTACGAAAAGGTCGCCTGAATCGCCGAGCCTGAACACGGAGCACGCGGCTACATGGACTCCGTGCCGCGGGACGCTTGCATCGGGATTCTCCGTGACGGACGGCTGCGCACGCGGTATGGTAAGCACCCCGAAAGGTCAAGGCGCGTCGCCGTACCTTGAAGGGGAGTACACGTGAGCGAAGATGCCCGCCGCTACGCGCTCGGGGTGGATTACGGAACCAACAGTTGCCGGGCCCTGGTGGTCGACGTCGCCACGGGCGAGGAGCTGGCCGACTCGGTCTTCGCCTACCCGAGCGGCCGGGAAGGCATTCTGCTCGACCCCTCGGATCCCAACCTGGCCCGCCAGAGACCGTTGGACTACTTGCGCAGCTTCACCGAGTCGGTCCGGCAGGTTCTTGCCAAGGCCGGTCGCGCCGCCGACTTCGACCCGCGGCAGCTGGTCGGCATCGGGGTGGATACCACCGGCTCGACCCCCATTCCGGTCGACCGCGACGGCGTGGCCCTGGCCGAGCGCGACGAGTTCGGCGACCATCCGGCAGCGCAGGCCTGGTTGTGGAAGGATCACACCGGCACCCACGAGGCCCTTGAGATCACCGACCTGGCGCGCCGCATGGGTCGGCCCTACCTCGCCCGCTGCGGCAACGTCTACTCCAGCGAATGGTTCTGGTCGAAGATTCTGCACTGCGCCCGCTCGGCGCCGGAGGTCTTCGATGCCGCGTGGTCCTGGGTTGAGTGCTGCGACTTCATCCCCGCCTGGCTGACGGGCAATCGGTCCCCCGGCCGAATGGCCCGCAGCGTCTGCGCTGCCGGCCATAAGGCCATGTACGCCGAGAGCTGGGGCGGGCTACCGGACAAGGAGTTCCTGGGCGCCCTGGACCCGCGACTGGCGGAGCTGTGCGAACGGCTCTACGACCGCGCGGTCCCGTCGGACCACGAGGCCGGCCGACTGGTCGAGCCGATCGCCCGCGAGGTAGGCCTGCCGGCCGGGCTGCCCGTTGCGGTCGGCGCGATCGACGCGCACATGGGCGCGGTCGGGAGCGGCGTGCGGCCGGGCCGGCTCGTCAAGGTCCTCGGCACCTCCACCTGTGACATGGCCGTTGCCCCCGCCGAGGCGCGGCTGGCAGACATTCCCGGCATCTGCGGCATGGTGCCCGGATCCATCGTGCCGGGGCTCTGGGGCGTCGAGGCGGGACAGTCGGCCGTGGGCGACATCTTCGACTGGTTCGTCCGCCGGCTTGCCCCGGCCGAGTTCGCCGGGCCCGACGGTCACGGCCGGCTTTCCGACGCCGCGGCCGAGCTTCAGCCCGGCGCGAGTGGCCTCCTTGCCCTCGACTGGAACAACGGCAACCGGTGCGTTCTGGTCGACGCCCGGCTGACCGGGCTGCTGCTGGGGCAGACCGTCCACACGACCGCGCCCGAGGTCTACCGGGCCCTGGTCGAGGCGACGGGCTTCGGCGGCCGCATGATCCTCGAGCGCCTGGCCGAGTACGGCGTCGGTGTCGATGAGGTGGTCACCTGCGGGGGCATCGCCACCCGTAGCGAACTGGTCCTGCAACTCTACGCGGACATCCTCAACCGGCCGATCAAGCGCAGCCGGTCGGCTCAGAGCTGCGCGCTGGGGGCGGCGCTGTTCGGCGCGGTCGTCGGCGGGGCCTACGACTCGGTGCCCGAGGCCCAGGACCGGATGACCGGAACCGAGGACACGGAATTCCGTCCGCGGCCCGAGGCGACGACCGTGTATGATGAGTTGTTCGGCCACTACCGCACGCTCCACGATGCCTTCGGCACGCAGGAATACCGGGGGCGCCTGGACCACGTGATGAAAAACCTGATCGCCCTCCGCGACCGCATCCGCCACCGCTCGCCATGAGGGCAATCCTTTACGGGATATTCTGGAAGTTGGCTGCTGGGGTGGGACGGCGAAGAGCAAACCGGGGCTTGCACAGGGCCCCGCATAGCGGTCTGCCTGCAGGGGAATGAGCCAGCCGCCGCCCGGACCGACCAGCCTGCTGATTCTACAGGCCACTACGCATCGGTTTTTCCTTCCCTGAACCTTGCGCCAACCTTACGATGTCCACTCCGTAACGGACGTTTCGTGGAGGTCTGTCGAATGGATGGGCGCTGCCGATCAGTTGGAATTGCCAGGTTCTGCTGTGCCGCGTTGCCGGTCGCGTTGGTGTTGCTGGGCGCATGCTCCGCTGCGGAGAAAGAGGCCGAGGTGACGACCTATACGAACCCGATCCTTCCGATCGAACGGCACGCCGGGGCGGACCCGGCCGCAATCTATCACGACGGCGCCTACTACTTCTACTCGACCAACAGGGGGCCCTACGTCTATGAGTCCACCGACCTGGTGCACTGGAGGCGCGGCCCGCAGGTGCTGCCGGACGAGTTCAAGGGCGTCTGGGCGCCCGAGGTAATCCATCACCCCGAGGACGGGAAGTTCTACCTGTACTACACGCGGCGCTACAAGATCGGCGTGGCCGTGGCCGATCGGCCGGACGCGATGTTCAAGGACCTCGGGTACTTGGCCATCCCGGGCATCGACGCGCATCCGTTCCGTGACGATGACGGTCGGCTGTACCTCTACTTCACGCACACGCCGCCCTTCACCATGTACTGCATCCCGATGAAGAGCCCGACCGAGACCGGCGGCCCGGTGACGAAGTGCTTCGAGATCTCGCAGGACTGGGAGAAGCACGACTTCCCCATCAACGAAGGCCCGTGGATGCTGAAGCGGGACGGCCTCTATTACCTCCTCTACTCCGGCAGCAACGCCCAGTCGATCTATTACGCCGTCGGCTACGCCACGGCCCCGACGCCGATCGGGCCCTTCACCAAGCACGAGGACAACCCGGTCTTCCGGGACCTGCCCGCGATCAACGGCCCGGGCCACGGGTCGGTGGTCCGCGACCGGGCCGGACAGCTCTGGCACCTCTACCACCAGAAGACCGGTACGAAGAAGGGCTGGGCGCGGGACGTCTGCCTCGACCGGGTGGCGTTTGACGAGCGTGGCGTCTTCGGCGGCACACCGACGCGTGGAACCGAGCAGCCGGCACCGATCATGGACACCTCCCTGGTCTGGAGTCCCGAAATCCACCCGCGCGGCGCCGTGTTCAACGAGCGCGTTACCGTGAAGCTGAGCTCGCGAACGCCGGGTGCGATCCTCCGCTACACGCTGGACGGGAGCGAGCCGGACGAGTCGTCGCGTCGCTACGAGGGCCCGTTCGAGCTTACCGAGACGGCGACCGTTAGGGCCCGGGCCTGGAAAGAGGGGATGCGGCCGAGCACCGTGAGCCGCATGCGGTTCACGCGGACAGACGAAGCGCTGCCGGCGAACCCGGCCCCGGGTGCCCCACCGGGGAATCCTCCCTTCGAGGTGTTTGCCGAGCCGAATCCGAACTGGAAGCCACCAGCCGATTGATTACCTTTCGAGTTGCTTGGCCCGAAGCCTTTCGCTGGTCTCCTCCTTGTGCCTCGTGAAATGGCTTGATAGCATGTCGTGTTCGGGCGTTGTTGGAATGCCTGCCTCTGGGGGCCGTGCTGCCCGATGAAGAGTTCTTAGACCAAGAGGGAGTGACCATCTGATGGCGAACGAATCGCGACGCCGACCGAACATCGTCTACATCCTCGCCGACGACATGGGCTACGGCGACATGGGCTGCAACAACCCGGAGTCGAAGATTCCCACGCCGCACCTCGACAGGCTGGCGGGGCAGGGCATCCGCTTCACCGACGCCCACTCGTCCTCCAGCGTCTGCACGCCGACGCGGTACTCGGTCATGACCGGCCGGTACTGCTGGCGCAGTCGGCTGAAACGCAGCGTCCTCTGGCCCTGGGACCCGGCACTGGTCGAGCCCGATCGGCTCACCACGCCGGAACTGCTCCGCGG
>CAZGEE010000004.1:11814-19170 GCA_964525035.1 uncultured Anaerolineales bacterium | reverse complement strand
AGAACCTTCGCCGGCGGGGTGGCCGTGCTGATTGGGGTCGGGATGCTGGGTGCGGTTTGGGCCCCGGCGGCGACTCTCGGGCTGCAACGTCTGCTCAATCCCGTCAACGCGCCGGAGTGGCCGAAACGCACCCACCTGATCTCGGAAACCGAGGCCGAGGCGGTCATTCCCGTCGGTGAGGATTATCAGGCTCGTGTGCGGCTGGCGCCGGGCAGCAACGTGCCTCGACGCGTCGTCGTACATTATCGCGAACTCGGGGCCGACGCAGCCTTCGAGCAGCAAGTGATGGAAACGTTGGAGGCGGCCGGTGCGGAGGTCTTTGGTGCGACGTTCTCGCGCGTGCGCCGATCATTTGAGTATTACGTCACCGGCGGTGACGATCGTGCGCCCGAACGCGATACAATCCGAGTCCTGGCACGTCCGCGACCGCGTGTCGAGAATGTTGTGTTGACGATCAGTCCTCCGGCCTATGTGACGCAGGCCGAGCCGCGGCGTGTCCCGGGCCGAGGTACGACGCATGCGCTCAAGGGCTCCACGGTTCGCATGGACGTGGCCACCAATAAGGGGATCGGAACCGACGGAGGACGGCCGCAGGCGATGCTGCGCCTCGGCAAGGAAAGAACCCTGCCGATGGCCTTCGTTGGATCGGAAGCCGAGTCCCGCATGGAAGCGACGGACAGCGCTGCGGCCGGAGGGGCTGCTACGGGACTGCGCGCGGAGTTCGTGCTTGAAGAGAGCACTCCATTCGACTTTCGACTCGTCTGCGTCGACGCATTCGAGAATGAGCCTTCGGAGCCGAGCTACCTGGTGGCCGACGAGGACGAGCCGCCACGCGTTCGATTGACTCGCCCCGAGCAGGTGAGAATCGACGTGACGCCCCGCAGCGTCGTGCCGGTCGAGGTCCACGTGAAGGATGACTGGGGGGTGACCAAGACGGCGCTGGGCTGGCGTCGCGGGGACAGTTCCGAGAAGCAGGCGGTCGGACTCGGCCTCATCGAGGTGGACAAGCGCGACGGTGACCGGGCCCTCTCCGTGTGGGCCGGACGCCGCTGGGACCTTCGGGAGCTTGACCCTCCGCTCGAAGAAGGTGACGAGGTCGTTTACCGGGCTGTGGCCCTGGACAACTTCAATTGGCGAGGTGAGGGCCCCCATCGCGGGGAGAGCCGCGAGCACCGGCTGCGTGTGGTCGCGCCGAAGACCATGGGGGACCTCCTGCGCCAGCGCCTGGCGACCCTCGGGCTTCGCGTGGGCGATCTGGCCGAGCGACAGGAGAAGCTGCAGTCCCGTACCAAGGACACGCGGGCGAGTAAGGAGCGGTCGGAATCGCTGAGCGACGCGGCGCGGGAGCGCGTCGTCGGGCAGGAACGCGAGCAACGTGACCTCGCCGGGCGGGCGACCTCGCTGCGCGAGGCTTTCGAGAACTTGCTCGAACGATTCCGCTTGCACCGTGTACCCCAGGATGAGGCCTTTGACCACGCGCTGACAGTGGCCGAGTCGCTTGAAGCCGTGGCGAAGGACCCTATGCCGAAGGCGGCGGATCAACTCACCGAAGCGCGAGACAGGAAGGCCGCCCCGACCCAGCAGTCTAAAGCCTTGGATCGGTCCGTCGAGCATATGCAACGTGCCATCGATCGGCTTCGCGGCAGCCTCGCGGAGCTTTCCCGGTTCGCCGAGGCCGAACAGTTGGCACAGAAGTTCCGTTCGCTCCTGCGCGAGCAGCGCAACGTAGCTGAAAGGACTCGAAAACAGGCCGCGCAAACGGTGGGGAAAAGCTCGGAGGAACTGACGCCCGAGCAGCGCACGGAGCAGGGGGCGCTTCAGCGACGGCAGGACGAACTGGCGGAGGACACTCGCGAGGCCGTTGAAAGGATGTCCGACGTCGCGAAGCAAACCGAGCGGACGAACCCGGCGGTGGCCGAGGCGTTGAAGCAGGCTCACGAGGAGGCCGCACGCCGCGACCCGGCTCGGAAGATGCAGCGGGCGGCCCGGGAGATCGAGCAGAACCAGTACGGCAACGCCGGACGAAACCAGGCGGCGTCCCAGGAGGATCTGCGGAAGATCATCGAGCAGCTGGAGAACCGGCGCGTCGCGGAGCTCCGTGATCGGCTTCGCCGTCTTGGAGAACTGAAAGAAGAGCTGAAAGAGGTTGCGAAACGCGAGAGAGAGCACCTGGAGGAAAACAGGGGGCGCCAGGCGGGCAAGAAGGCACGAGACTTCCCCCAACAGTCTCCCCCGCAACGCTCCACCGCCGAGAAAGCAGGGGCGTTGAGCCGGAAAATGAACGAAGCGAACGCGCCCCGCGCCGCCCGACCCACCGGCGAGGCGGGCACGGCCATGCGGCGGGCGGCCGAGCGGCTGAGCCAGTCCCAGGCCTCCCCGGCCGAACAGCAACAGGAGCGGGCACTGGAACGCCTCGGCGAAGCGGATCGCGAACTGGACCGGGCCGCTCGCGAGGCGCGGCAGGAACTTGCGGAGGAACAACTCGAGGAAATGAAGGAGCGCCTGGCCCGCATCAAGGACGGCCAGGTCCAGGTGCACGGGGCGACGGTCCAATATGAAACCCGGAAGGAGGCGGATCAGCTGACGCGCAGTGACCGCGGAAAACTGGTTTTCAGCCGGGATCAGCAGAAGGAACTCCTCGACGAAACAGCCACGATCGCGCGCGAACTGGAAGAAGTCGGTTCCCCGGTGTTCCATTTTTCGTTGACGAGGGTCTCGGACCGGATGCACGAATCGCATCAGCGATTGCTGAAGTCCCGGACGGGCCGTGTCACGCAGACGGCGCAGGAGAAGGCGATCGACATCCTGGGCAAACTCGTTCAGGCGATGGAGCAGGAATTGGCCGAACGCTCCGCTGAGGCCGATGGGACAGGCCAGGGCGGTGGGGGCGGAGAGCAGGCGGGGCCGCTCGTGCCGACCATGGCGGAGCTGAAAATGTTGCGGCTGATGCAGCAGGATATCAATGCGGCCACCAGTCAGACGCACGAGAGGGCCGGCCCGTCGGGCGAACTCCCGGCCGAGGTCGAAGCCGAAACGGAGCGGCTGAGCCGGGATCAGCGGAAGCTGAAGAAGCTCATGGAACGGCTTTCGGATCCGACCGCCGGCGGTCTTGGAGGACCGGAGATATGAACCGCTTACCGCACGTCGTTCTCTGCCTGGTGATCGGGGGGCTGATTTGCGCCGGGGACTCCTTTGCCGCTGACGCGGCAGCCGATGAGTCGCCGAGCTCCAGGGCGAATGAAACGTCCGGGACCGAGCCACAGGCCGAAACGAGCGAGATGGGAAAGACCCCAGAGTCGGTCGAATCGGCAGACATAGAGGAAGAGAGCCGGACCGGGATGTCCGCGGAAGAAAAGGAGACTTCGGGCAAGGCTCAAGAAGAACAGGAATTTCACCTGGACCCCGCTGATATTGAGGACCTGCGCGATGCGGACGTGGTTCTTCCAAACATTGACGAGTTCGAAGGTGAGGGAGAGGCAGTCTCCGCTCCTGAAGAGGGGTCGGCGATTCCCGAGGCCGAGCACCCCTCAGGGACGGGCGACGAGCCCGGTGCAGAGGAGTCGTCTCCGCTCGAGCCCCCGCGCCTCGAGAATCCCCAGGAAGTGGTCGACCGGGTCATCAAGAACATGGACCGCTCGGCCGAGATGCTCGGGCCCCGGAAGGACCCCGGAGAATCTACGCAAAAGGTGCAGCGGCATATCGTCGAAGACCTGGACGGGCTGATCGAGTACGTCAAGCAGTTCCAGATGCAACAGAGCCGAAGCTCCTCACAGCAGCGCCGCCAATCGCGGCGGGACTCGCAAGAGGTGCAGCGTCAGCCGCAGCAGCAAGGCCCGCAGCAGTCCCAGTCGGAACCGAAATCGCAGCGGAGCCGGCAGGCCATGCAGGACGAGTTCGCGACGCAAGGCCATGTACAGGAGGAAAAGCTCAAAGAGGTGGAAAAGCTCCTGGAAGAGCAGTGGGGAAACCTGTTGCCGAACGCGCCCCGGGAGACGCTCCAGGGCATCCGCGAGATGATTCTCCCGAAGTACCGCCGGCTCTTAAGCCGCTACTTCTACGCCCTGGCCCGTAGCATGGAGGAGAAGGAGGAAGAGTAAATGGCGGGAGGCCTTCGCCGCGGAATTCTCTTGCTGGTGCTCGCGGGGTTGATGGTGGCGCCGATCTCCCGTACCGGGGAAGCTGATTCGTCCGGCGAGTCCCCCCGTCGGGCCGACGACCCGATTCAGGGGAATGAACTGACGCCCGAGGTGCTCAATGCGGTCCGCAAGGGGCTCGACTACCTGGCCGAGGTGCAGAATGAGGATGGAAGCTTCGGGCAATCGGGAGGCTATTCGAGCCATGCCGGGATCACCGGGCTGGCCGGGCTCGCCTTCCTGAGTCACGGTGACGTGCCGGGCCGCGGGAAGTACGGCGAGAACGCGAAGAGGTGCCTCGATTTCATCCTGGACCACACGGGACGCAGCGGGTTCATCAGCGGAGGAGCCGTGAGCCACGGGCCGATGTACGGCCACGGATTCGCCACGCTGTTCCTGGCCGAGGTGTATGGGATGAGCGGCCGCCCGGAGGTCCGCGAGAAGTTGAGTCGGGCCGTGGACCTGATCGTGAAGACTCAGAACGACCAGGGCGGTTGGCGGTACCAGCCGGTGAAGTGGGACGCGGACCTCAGCGTGACCATTTGCTCGGTCATGGCGCTGCGTGCCGCACGGAACAACGGGATCAAGGTCCCGAAGGCGACGATCGACCGGGCGATTCAGTACGTAAAAAAGAGCCAGCTTCCGGACGGGGGATTCTCCTATCAGCTTGGAAGCCGGTCGTCGGCGTTTCCTCGTTCCGCGGCCGGCGTAGTGAGCCTGTTCAATTGCGGGATTTACACCGGCCCGGAAATCGACAATGGACTGGCTTACCTGTTGCGTTTCAAACCGGGCACGGAGGGCGGCCAACGCACGCGCAGCCACTACTTCTACGGCCACTACTACGCCGCCCAGGCCATGTTCATCGCAGGGGGCAAATACTGGAAGCAGTGGTGGCCGGCCATCAGCAAGGAGCTGGTCGCCAAGCAGCGTGACAACGGTGCCTGGCGCGGCCAGGCCGGCTACGAGTACGGGACCGCCATGGCGTGTGTCGTGCTTCAGATTCCGAACCGCTACCTGCCTATTCTGCAACGATGATTGGACGCCTCGCCATCTTCGGTTTCCTTTGCCTTTGCCTGGCGGCACCGGCTGTCCCCGGCAAAGACGCGGCTGTGGAGGTTTCCCTCGTTGACGGGACCGCCCGCAGCGGCTCGGGGCTCAGCCTGGAGGACGGTTTGCTGAAGCTGGCGGGGGGGGAGGCCGGGCAGTGGCCGCTCGAAGACGTTGTTCGGGTCGAGTTCCGCCGGGACGCAAAGAGCCGGACCGACGGGGATGCACCCGGGGAGGCCCCCCCGGGGTGGATCAGGGTCTCCGGCGGGACCATTCGCGGAACCGTCCGCTCCTTCGACGGGCGCACGTTCACCGTGGCCGACAGTCCTTTCGGTCCTTTGGAGTTGACGCTACGGTGTGTTCGCGCGATCGGCCTTGGCCGCATATCCGAGATGCCGGGAACGGAGTCACGCGAGGGACAAGACGTTCTGTTGCTGGCCAACGGCGACCGCCTTCGCGGGACGGTCAACCGCATCGGCCCTGAGAAGGTGGTCTTTGAAAGTGACCTCGGGGCGCTCGAGCTGGACCGGCCCCGCGTGGCTTCCATTACGCTGGCTGCGCCGGCCGGTGACCGGCCTCAGACGCAAAGCGCTGCGGTTCGCATCGCGCTCTCCGGAGGAACGTCGGTCGAGCTGATGTCGCCCGTCACCGAAGGGACGAACCTGCACGGGGAACTGGTCGGGGGACCGCGCGTTTCCGTGGCGATGGCACGCGTCGCGCATTTGGCGGTGGTTGCGGGCCGTCTGGTGCCGTTGGAGGCCCTGGAACCCGTTGCCTTCGAACAGCAGAGCCTGGAAGTGCTCGACTGGCCGCTTCGGCGAGGACGGAGCGCCACCGGCGGGCCGATGGAACTGCGCGTACGGGGCCGGAACGAACCCGCACGCTTCCATGAGGGCCTCGGGCTTCACGGGCCTTGCCGTGTCGAATATCGGCTGGACGGATCGTTCGAGCAGTTCGCGGCCCTGGTGGGTGTCGACGAGTCGGCGGGCCGTTGGGCCGACGCCAACGTGGTGGTGCGCGTGGATGGTAAAGAAGTGTTTCGAGCCGATCACATTCGGTGGCGCGAGCCGGCGCGAGAAGTGAGCGCATCGCTGGCGGGGGCGAAGCGGCTCGAACTGGTCGTGGAACTGGGTGAACACTTTGACGTACAGGACCGGATCAACTGGGCGAGGGCCCGACTCATTCGGAAGGCTCATGCGCAAAGGGACGAATAACGGGCGGATGCTTCGGGCTCTCGTGCTTACCGCGCTCCTTGCGGGTGGGGCCTCCCAGGGCTGCGCTGCGTCGGGGGTCGGCGAGCCGGTAGTCTTCGCAACACTGGCGAACGTGTGCGTTCCGCCTCTCGAAAACGAGGAAGGCGCGGCAGCCACGGATGCGGAATTGCCTCCCCGCCTGGCACGTACCGTCCAGGAATTGAACAAGGCGGACGACGTCAGGTTCGTCGTGGTGTTCGGCAAGTTGACCCAAGGCGGGCGCGTGGCCTCCCTGGAACAACTGAAGCGGCACCTGGACGAACTGTCGAAACCTTACTACGTGGTTCCGGGCCCTGACGCATCAGCGGCCAAGCCGCCTGACGATGAAGAAGAAAAGATGGAACGCACGAACATCCCGCGTGTCGGCGCTACGTTGATCGCCTGGCTCTTTCGCGAGCACGGGTTCGAAGGGCCGGAAGCCTACTGGTGCAAAGAGGCCGGAGGGCAACTGGCCCTGGTGGCGCTGCACACCACGGCGCCGGGCCCCGGCCGTCAGGGACACGTGGACGCGCGACAGCTTGCCTGGCTCGATGAAACCCTGTCCCGTCGTCCCAACAAGGCCGTAGTGGTGTTGGCCTACCATGCGCTGGTGTCATTTCACCCGTTCGACAACACCCACGCGTGGCGCGACCGGTTAGTGGACAACCGCGACGAGGTTCGCGAGGTGCTTGCGCGGCACCGGAACGTGATCCTGGTGGTCAGTGCGAGCCACCAATTCGCGGCGGGCCGTGTCGTCGGGGACGAGGTCCACATGACCCTTCCGGCGTTTTCATCATGGCCGCTGGCCTACGACCTCGTGCGGCTCGGCCGTGGGGAGATCGAGCGGCAGTACGTCGTGACGGGCACGGACGACGAACGGCGCCGCGCGTTTGACCGCCTTGTCCAGCGCGACAGTATCCGCGGATTGTTCGGATCGAGCGAAC
>CAZGEE010000004.1:0-11804 GCA_964525035.1 uncultured Anaerolineales bacterium | reverse complement strand
ACGGAGTGAGCAACGCATTAACCATGTCTTCGGCGGGCGAAAGAGCCAGGTTTGGGACCTGCGGGTGATCCGTCCGCGATGACGATCCCCCGGGGCGCCGCCGGGAGTGATGCGCGCAGCCGTTCGACCTTGAGGGGACGCGACGGCAGTCCCCGGCCTCCTAGGCCCGCTTGGTCATCAGGACGTGGGCGAAAGTGGTGTCTTCGAGCATCTGGTAGTGATGTTCGAAGACGCAATCGAAGCGAACGGCCTGTCCTGCCGCGACCTCGTATGTGCTGTTCCGCACACTGAGGCGGACGGCGCCGGAGAGCACGAAACATATCTCGTAGTCGTCCGGGTGCTGGTGATTGCGCCCGCCTTCGGTCTGGCGTTTTCCGTGCACGATGGCTACGCGCAGGCCGTCCAGTTCCACCTGTTGGATTTCAAAGCCATTTTCATCAGTAAGGTTCTCGGAGTTGACGATCTGGGGGCGGTCGTGCTCGGCCAGCGCCAGGAGGTTGTGCGTCTCGATGTTCAAAGCCCTCGCAATCTTGTCGAGGGTCTTGAGCTCCGGGTTGCCGATGCTCCGTTCGAGTTTGCTCAAGGCAACGTAGCTGACACCGCACTTCTCGCTGAGCCCGTAGATGGTCAGCCCCATCTTCTTCCGAAGATGGCGAATGATGGAGAAATCATACGTCATGGTATGGCCCTTCCCGAAAAAGGTTTCTTTTCGCCACCGGCGGAAAATTCGTCCGCTGGCGAGGTCCCTGGCCCCTTTTCCTAGGCGACCCGTACGTCTTCGCTGGTATTACCCTCCCGTCACATTCGATCCTGCGCTTTTCAGGAGCTGGCACAGCGAGCGATATGGACACTCCCGGTCGCAGTGCTCCGGCGGGGCGAAGTCCGCGGCCTTCAGCCTTTCGACTATCGCCACGAGGTCTTCGGCCATACCCGCCAGCTTCATATAGTGTAGTTTACCCGGTCGGAGGTAGGCGAGGCAAGCTTTCTTCACGGAAGTATTCAATATTCTCTCGGCTGCCCGTGCGTAAACGGCCATTTGTGCCCAATATCGCTTGGCATGAGCCTCCAAGGCGCGCCCGACCACCCGGTCGGTCTTAAAGTCCAGCAGCGTCCACTCCAACTTCGGGCCCTGAAACAGAAGATCGATCGTCCCGGTTATGGTGACCCCTTCCTCGGCCAGCACAAACGGAGCCTCCCGGTAGACGGTACGGGCGGACGCCAACTCCTGAAAAAGCGGCGAGTCCACGAAACTCCGCACCAGGCCGGTCGCCTCGTTCAAGAAATCTTTTTCCTGCCCGGACACACCGAATTCCTGTGCCACATCGTGAACCATCCGGGCCGGATCGCCCGCCGACGCCGGCTCCAGACGGCGCAGGCACTCATGCACTACCGAGCCGAGCACTGCACCACCCGGGCCGTCACCCCGCCGCTCTTTCGGGAGTTGCCCGATGCCAAGGACGCGGCGCAGGTAAAAAAGGGCAGGGCAGCGGTCGTATTCCGCCAGGGCGGTGGCCGGCAGAATCAGATGCTCCCTGTCCTGGGGTACCGGCTTGACGCGGGCCACGAGGTCCGCCACCGAATCGGCAGAAACCGACTCCATCAGTTCACCGAGCGCTTCTCTGTCCAAGGCACCATGATCGCACAACATACTCGCGGGCGTGCGAGGGCCACCGCCCGCAAACCTGACAGGCTGCGCGCTTGCGACGTTGATCTCCACAACGGCACCGGGCACCGGCTCAATGCGACGGACGCGTGCCGGTTCAACGGACAGGTCCATGTCCAGCCCCGCGCCGAGTTGCGCCAGCCAACTACCCTTCCAGTCGCTGCTTTGTTTGCCCGGCTGACTGCCGCAGATAAAGACTCGTTCCTGCGCGCGGGTCACCGCCACGTAGAAAAGACGCGTGAACTCCTCGTTCTGCTCCCGCTCGTCGCGTCTCTTCATCAAGCTGAAAGCCGCCAGTTCGTTGGACCCTGCGGGACGTTCCGGCCTTCGTGGCACGAACCCGAGCTGCCCGTCCATGTGCACGACCTCGCGTCCCGGACGTCGGCCGGCGTCCGCGTTGGCCAGGAACACGTACGGGAACTCGAGGCCCTTGGCCTTGTGCACGGTCATGAGAAGGACCGCGTCCCGGTTTTCCTCGGCCAGAGGCGCTTCGGCCTGCTTGACACCTTCGTCGGTACTCCGTTCCACGGCTTCGAGGAATTCCTCCAGGCGGGCCTCTCCGTGCTGCTGGTACTGCCATGCCTGTTCCACGAGCCGGCGCAGGTTCGCATAGCGCTGTTGCCCCAGCCATTGCGGCAGAACTACGTGCGCCAGACCGCCCTGATTTCCGGCGCCATCGAAAACGATTTCCTCCACCAGCCGCGCGACCCCGACGCGACCGGCGCGGGCCCGGAAGTGGGACAACCATGCGCGGGCGCTCGCGAGTTTCTCCCGGTCGTCGGGCGAGAGCCCCTCTGCGGCCGCCGCGGAGGCGATCACGTCGGGAAGCGGTCCCGCGCGGCATAAGTGGAACAGGGCATCGTCCGAGAGGCCGAAGAACGGACTGCGCAAAAGGGCCGCCAACGAAAAGCCGTCTCCGGGATTTCGAGTGGCCCGCAGTGCCGTGGCGACGTCGCGGACCTCCTGCTGTTGGTAGAAGCGCCGGCCCCCGACGACGTGAAAAGGGATCTCCAGCCGCCGAAGGGCGTCCTCGTACGGATAACTCTGCGTCTGGCGATGCATCAGGACCGCCACGTCGCCGTACCGTGCTCCCTCGTCGGCGACGAGTTCTTGAATTCGTGTCGCGATTCGTGAGGCCTCGCAGCTTCGGCGCGTCTCGGCCGAGGCCCCGTCCTCCGCCGTGGCCAGGAGCACTTCGAGGCTCGCCGGCGGCACTTCCTTGCGGTGGGCTCGGAGCGGTGCGAATTGCGCCCCCATCAGGCGCCCGAATACGGTATTGGTCAGAGCGGCCAATCCGTCGTGGAAGCGGAACGTGCGCGTGAGCAGGGCGCGACCGGTTTGGCCGAAACTGTCTGCCACGTCTCGAAAAACGTCCACGTCGGCCCCCCGAAAGCGATAAATCGATTGTTTCGGGTCCCCGACCCCGAAGAACGTCCCCGGTCGTGGATCGAAGGTCCCGGATTCGCCGCTGCCGACGAGGAGGTTCAACACGTTGACCTGAAGTGCGTTTGTGTCCTGGAGTTCGTCCACCAGTATCCGGCGGTATCGACGCCCGAGTTCTTTCCGCACGGAGTCGTTTTCGGCGAGCAGGTCGCGGGCGAAAATGAGCAGATCATCGAAATCCAGCACCCCGGCACGCTGCTTGTTCTCCTGAAACCTTTCGACCGCCGCCGTGGCGACCCGGGCCACGTTGCGGGCCAGGGCCAGTTCATCGGGCCAGGAGGCGGGGTCGGTCGTTTCAAGTTTAGATACCAACTTTTTGCAGGCGTCGCGGACGGTCTTGAGATCGCAGCCTACCTTGTTGAAAAGTTGTTGGCTCGCCCATTTCTTCTTCGAGCCACCACGCAAGTCAATCGAGGCCAGCGCACGCACGACCTCGTCGCGAGGTTCCAGACCCTCTGCCTCGCGGAGCATGGTCCACCCTTCGATGATGGCGGTCCGCGCATTTTCCTTGCGGTCACCCTCCGGGCCTCGCACCGAGGCGAGAAAGTCGGCAGCCGAGGCAACTGCCTCATCGTCCAGCAACTGTTCCACGGCCGCCCTCTGTTCTTCCTCGGCCGCCGACCGCCACGCATCGAGGACGTCCTCATCGGGTCTCTCGAGAGCGGCCGCTGCGTGCGCCGCCCGGTCGCGGCTCGCCACGGCGCGAGAGAGAATCTCCCTCAGACGTCGCAAACCGTAGTGCCGCGCGGCGGCTTGAAGATCGGCATCTTTCTCCGCAAGCAATCGTGACAAGGTTTCCGAGACGGCGTCCGTAAGCATCCGGTGTCGCTGAAGCTCTTCGGCGACCGCGAACCGCGGATCGACTCCGGCCTCGACCGGGTATTGTCGAATCAGTCGGCTGCAGAAGCCGTGGATCGTCCCGATGTGGCCGGCGGCGAGCATACTGCGCCGTTGCAGCCATGTGCGACGCTCCGCCGCGGACGGGGACTGCGCGGCATGCTCGTCGCAGCTTTCGCGCACGCGGCTGGTCATCTCGGCCGCGGCCTTTTCCGTGAAGGTGATGGCGGCGATCTCCTCCGGAGAAAAGTCCTCCTCCAGGAGCCGAATGTAGTGCGCCACGAGCACGCGCGTCTTCCCCGTTCCCGCGCCGGCAATGACGCAAAGGTTTCGGTCGATTTCCTTGACGGCGTCGCGCTGTTCAGTCGTAAAGTTCACGTGCGTCATCCTCGTCGGTCTTGCGTTCTACACGCCACCGGACCGAGCGGCACAGGTCGCGGTATTCGCACCAATGTGGGCACTGCTTATCGGGAACCGGCGGAAACAAGGCGCGGCGGGCCCCGCTCACGATATCTCGGACTCGCTTGCGGCACGCCTCCAGGGCGAGCTGGTATTTGCCGGCGTGCTTGGGCGACAGGAGGTCCAGGTCGGCGTGCGCTTTGGGCTCGCGAAGGTAATAGTGGATGCCCTGTGCGGCCTCGGCCCCCAGTTTCTCCGACAGGAGGGCCTCAACCGCCAGCAGGTAAAGCGGAAGCTGAAGCCGCCGGCCCTCGACAAAATCGTCGGCGAGGGAACCGGCCTTTCCTCCACTCTTATAGTCCACGATGGCCAGCTTCGGCGAAGCGCCTTGCGGCCGGATTACGTCCACCCGGTCCACGCGGCCCTGAATGCGAATGGGGCCATCGTCAGAGCTGATCGTCAGGGGATCGGTCGCGCTCTCGGGGTCGTCCCCGGGCCGCGGGGTTCCGCCGAACGCCCATTCGAACAAACGCGGCTCGATGTCCACGTCGGCCTGTCGGCAACGGTCGGCCTCGTCCCGCACGTATGCCAGCAGGCGGTCGGTGATCTCGACCCGCTGGATTTCCCACAGGCCCGGCAGACGGCCTTCGGTTGCTCGTTTCTCTCTGGCCAGGGCCGCGGCAATCGCCGCCTTCATTTCCTCGTTCAGGGTTTCCGCGGAAATCCGCTCGAGCCGGGTTCCTTCCGGGTGATTCTGCATCCGCCGATAGAAGTCGCGAAGGATTCGGTGGTAGAGCAGGCCGACCTGGGTGTCCTGGAAATCCTCACGCGGCAATTCCCAGGGCCTGAGGCCGAGTACGGTGACCGCGAAGAAACGGAAGGGACAGAGGCAGTAATCCTCCAATCGGCTGGCGCTGAAAACGTGCCCGCCGGGAAAGCGGTCCTTCAGCGCCGCAAGGGCCTCGCCGGATCGCAGGACCCCGTCGAACGGACCGAAGGGTCGCTCCGACTCTCGCTCGTGCTCGACGGCCACGGCCCGCAGCCCGGCAGTAACGCCCGGGTCGCCCATTTCACGCAGGGCCAGCAGCAGACGGGCCGCCTGTTTCGCGTCCCCGGCCAGGGCCAGGAAGGCCGCCCTTCGCACCTCTTCGAGGCTCACCGCCTGTTCCCCGGGCAAATCCGTGTCCCGGACGCTCACCGTCTCGACCGGCGGTCTTCCGCCCTTGGCGGTGAGTCGTCCCAGTTCCTCCCAGAACGGCGAGGCCAACTGGGGCCGTCCGTCCTCGTCCGCCGCCTGGCGCGAAACGATCAGGTGATCCGATGCCCGGGTGACGGCCACGTAGAAGAGAAACCGCTCCTCGGCGAGGTGTTCCTGGTGGCTCGAGACGCGAAGGCCCGCGTTTTCCAGGCCCGGTTTTTTCTCGGGACGCTCCAACAGGCGCTGAGGCCGTGGCTGTGGCCATGTACCTTGGTTCAGTGCAGGGATAACAACCAGTGGAAAGCTCAGCGCCCGAGACGAACGGACGTCGAGCACCTGCACCGCGCGTCCCAGAGGGGCGGGCGGCGGGACCTCGGCGCTGCGGACTCCCCGCTCAAAGTCGGCGAGGAACTCGGCCCACGAAAGCGACCCGTGGTCCGTCCACTGGTCCAGGGTCTTCATCTCGTCCAGCAATTCGCGGAGCCGTTCAACCGACGCCAGGTCCCTGGCGATCAACTCAAGGTCGGTTCCCTGCGTGGCCCGTTCTTCGAGGCCGAATTCGTCGAGCAGGGCGGTTACCCCGTCCGCGTACCCGGCCAGCGCGGCACGCGGCGGAAAGGCGTCCAGCCGCTCGTCCAGCGCCCTCAGAAGAGCCTCCACGTTCCCGATGCGCTCCGGGGTCACGGGGCTTTGAGTTTCCTGCTCGGACTCGTCGCTATCCCGTTGCGCCTCGATGCGGCGGACCTGCTGCAGGGCTTCGAGGTGTTCCTCCAGCCCCGAGAATACCTCGCCCTGGTGCAACAGGCGGTCGGCCGACTCGAGATCGGCTTCGCCTACTCCGAATCGCTCGGCGGGGAAGTAGGGGGACCGCAGGACCGCTGCCAGATCGGCGTAGGGATAGTCATCGCGCTGCAGTCGTAACAGCGCCAGCAGCCACGCCGGCAACGGCAGGTTCCCCAGGCTCCAAGGGGGCCGTTGGGCCACCGGCAGGCCGTAGCGTGGGAATACCTCGGCAATTTGCTCCGCGTATGCGCCCGTTGCGCGCAGGACGACCGCGACGTCGCCCGGTGACCGATTCCCGTCGCGGAGCCAGGCTTTCACCCTGCGGGCCAGCGCTTCGGCCTCCCTGCGTCGGCCGGCCGCCTCGATGAAGGTCACGGTTCCCGTGTTGTCGGATCCTGTCCCGTCAGCCGAATCATCGAACAGCCCTTTCTCCAGGTTCCGGAGATGTCCGCTCGGCGCCGAGGTTTCGGGAGAAACTCGTTCGACGGAGAGGGACGGGCCGAACGCCTCCCGCAACCGTTCCAGGACGCGCAACGCAGGCTCGAAGACCTCCGGCCTGTCCGGATCGCAGGGCAGGGTAATCGTCAGTGGAGCCCCGTGACGCTGAAACGCCCGGAGCAGCCCGACCTGCGGAGGCGAGAAATCCTGGAAGCCGTCCGCGATGACGTACTCCGGCCACGGCACTTCGTCGGAGCCGGCGCCGCGTCGTTCGATGGCCCGGTTGGTTTGCCAGAAGAGCCCCGCGTCGTCGTACAGGTCAAGTCGACCGAGTTTTTCCTGGTAGCGTCGATAGACATTCGCGGCGTCGATCAGGCCGGGCGCCTTGGATTGATGTGCTGCCTCGGAAAATGCCTCCGGCAGGACCTCCCCGGTCTTGAGACGATGAATGAACCCGGCCAGGGACTCCAGCAGACCGGGGCGATCGAGGATGGCCTCCAGGTAGCTTAGTTGGCCGTCTCCTCGACATGAACGCATTGCCTCGGCCAGCAACCCCTGCCGCTGCAGTGGTGTAATCCGGCGGACCCGCGCCCCGGACCGCCGCAGCAGGTTCTCCGCGCACCGAGGAAACGTCTCCACACGCGGTTGCCAGAGCGTGCGCGTCGGGGTATCCCGGACCAGGGCCTCCAGCGTCGCCACCCGACGCCGGCCCGTGGGGACCAGCAGAAGCACTCGCGCCGGGTCGGTCTCACTGACAAGGCGCAGGTAAAGCTCGCGTGTCCGGGCGGCCTTTCCCGACCGGGCCGGGCCGATGAGAACTTTTACGTGTGCGTCGTGTGACATGTTCCTTGAATCACCACTTTTGCGAGAATCGACGAATGCGACCCGACCCTTGCGTCACGTGCGCCCTGCGAGTGGGTGCCGGCGACCGCACCTGTCCCGCGCTCAAACCAGAACCGCCTTCAGCCCCAGCAGCAAGCCTCCCGCGATCACACCCGCAATCACGTCGTCGGCCATCACCCCAAGAGCTCCCTTCAGCCGCTCGGCCTGTCCCACGGGCGGCGGTTTCGCGATGTCGAGAGCGCGGAAGAGGACAAATGCGATGCCGAGCTCCGCCCACAGGTTCCATTGCGGCAGCACGGTCGGGGCCACGGCCGCACAGACAAGAAGCTGTCCGACTGCTTCGTCGATCACCACCTGTTGGGGATCCTCCCGGCCGAGGCTCGCACTTACCGCGGGGACAGACCAGAGGCCGGCGAAAAAAAGGGCGGCAGCCAACGTCAGCAGCGGCCACGGCGCTTCCCACCGCTGGTAGTATGCGGCAGCGATCCCCACGGTGACGGCCGATGCCGCGGTACCGGGCGCGAAGGGACAATGCCCGAGAAACAGGAGCGTGGCGACCGATCGTTTCATATGGCCGTCCGAGGTCATCGCCCGGCCGGTTCCGGGACCGCCATGAGCCGGCGGATCCTGGGCACATAGGCCAGGGCGCTGACGGCTGAGAAAATTACCGTAAACCAGATCAGGATGTCGCGCGTCGTCGTCACCCACGATCCCCACGAGCGCCCCGGCCCCAGCACGATCAGCACGGTGACGATGGTCGCGGACTGGAAGAACATCTTCGCCTTGCCGGCGACCGTCGTGGTGAAGGCCTTGCCCTGACGTTCGCTGAAACCGCGGACGCCTGTTACCAAAACCTCCCGGGCGACGACTAACACGGCCATCCAACTATGCATTCCGGTCGCACTGACGAGCTCGCCCGCAGGCGTCCGCGCCAGGAAATTGCCGCCCACAAAATAGGTAAAGGCCCCGCAGACGAGCACCTTGTCGATGAAGGGATCGCTGATTCTTCCGAAGGCGGTCGGCGAGCCCCAACGGCGTGCCGCGTACCCGTCCAACACGTCGGTGGCCAGGGCGACGCCGAGCACCGCCAGTGCCACATTGATAAGCTTCTCGCCCTCGGCCGGCCGATCGGCGCGATAGAAACCTAGCAGACAGAAGAGTGCGACGGCCATGATCAGCCGCGACAGGGTCAGGACGTTCGCGAGGTGGCGTTTCATATCGGCGTGATTTTAGCGGGGGAGGGCATGGGCCTCAAGGTCGTAGGGGCCCGCGTCCGAGATTCGCGCGAGCACGGTCTCTCCGGCACACAGGGGGCGGTCCGACACCACGCGGGTTACCCCGTCGATATCCGGGGCCTGCCCCCAGACTCGTCCCACGGCCGGCTTGTCGGGGTTAGAGGTCCCTTGGTCTATAATGACCTCCAGGGCCTCCCCGATGAGGGCGCGGTGGTTCTGCTCGGAGATCTTCCGCTGCGTGGCCATGAGTTCGCGGAGACGGGCCTCCCGAATTTCCGGGGGGACTCGGTTGGGCAACTCGGCCGCCCGGGTGTGTGCTTCCGGACTGAACGGGAACGCCCCCAGCCGATCGAAGCGTACTTCTCGGACGAAGTCCAGCAACTGGCCGAACTCCTCGTCGGTCTCCCCGGGGTATCCCACGATGAAGGTCGTGCGGAGGACCACGTCGGGCCGCTCCTGCCTGAGGTTTTCGACCAGGCCTTCGATGTCTTTCCGGGTGACACGCCGCCCCATGCTCTCAAGGATGCGGTCCGAGATGTGCTGGAGCGGCAGGTCGACGTACGGCAGCAAGTGGTCCAGTCGGCCGTACGCTTCGAGGAGCGACCGGTTGAAGCTGGCCGGGTGGGTATAGAGCAACCGAAGCCACCGGACCCCCGGGAGTTGATCCAGCCGGGCCAGCAGTCCCGCGACGTCGAGGGACCCCTTGATGTCGCGTCCATACGCGGTTGTGTCCTGACCGATGAGGACAAGTTCCTTCGCCCCGTCGCGGATCAGCTCGGCGGCTTCCGTGAGCACGCACGACAGGGGCTTGCTCCGCAGCCGTCCGCGAATGAGCGGGATGGTGCAGTAGCTGCATCGGTTATTGCACCCCTCGCTGATCCGAAGATACGCGAGGTGGCGCGGTGTCAGTCGAAGCCGCTCGTGGTCGTCACTGGCGGCGCGTCGCAACGGCGGAATGTCCTCGGCCGGCTGATCCTGGGGCTTCTCCGAAAGGCGTTTAAGAAGCCGCCCGACATGATCGCGCGCCTCCAGGCCGACAAGGGCGTCCACGTCGGGCCATCGGTTCAGAATGGCGTCCCTGTCGAACTGCGGCCAGCAGCCGGCCACGACGACCAACTCCAGCGCGCCGCGCCGCTTCCGCGCAACCAGTTCGTCGATCGTTCGCGCTGATTCCTCGCGGGCGGCCTCCAGGAAGGCGCAGGTGTTGATGATCGCGACGTCCGCCGCGTCCAGGTCGCCGGTCACCACGTACCCGTCCAGCGCGAGGGACGCCAGCATCTTCTCGCTGTCGACCAGGTTCTTCGCGCAACCGAGACTGACCAGGCCCACGACGAACGGTTCGCCGTGAATGTTCGGGGGTGTGCTTTCCGATCCGTCCATTTCTGCTTCGGCCAATTCCGCAGACCTCCCGGGAAAGGTGCTCAAGATTAAGTTTATGGGGCTCCCTCCGAAGGGTCAAGGCCGCTTCCGAGGGAAGGCTTTCGCGTTGCCGCGTCGGGAGCCCCTTGCTAAAATCCGGTGTCGGTTGAAGGAGACCCGTGGTGGGCGGCCCGACGTTTTTCATCTCCGCCGGAGAGCCGAGCGGCGACCTGCACGCGGCGAACCTGATCGCGTCCGTTCGCAGGCAGGCTCCCGGAGCATGCTTTTTCGGCCTGGGCGGTCCCCGGATGGCAGCGCAGGGTTGCGAGCTTCTGCGCGACATGACCGTGCACGGTAGCCACATGCTTGTCGTACGACCCGTGCTCGAGCTCGGGAAGTACCTGGCCCTCGTCGGGGAGGTGGACCGCCGACTCCAGGACACCCGTCCCGAGGTGATGATCTTCGTGGATTACCCGGGGCTGAATTTCGTCCTGGCCAGTCGGGGCCGCGTCCGCCGGATTCCGACCATGTGGTACATCCCTCCGCAACTCTGGGCGTGGGCCTCGTTCCGCGTGAAGAAGATGGCCCGACGGCTGACTAGGGTGGCCTGCGTGTTTCCCTTCACGGTCGATTTCTACCGGTCACACGGGATTGACGCGCGATTCGTCGGCCACCCCCTGGTGGATCACTTCAGCACCCTTCAGCTCGACAACGCCGTGATCGGACGGGTGAAGTCGGTGGGCTCCGGAAGGACCGTTCTCCTTTTGCCGGGCAGCCGCGCGAGCGAAATCCGGCAGCTTCTTCCCCTTTATCTGCGAGTCGCTCGCCTGATGCGAAGACAGCGCCCGGACCTTCGATTTGTCGCCGGATGCCTGAACGAGGAACATGCCCGGTGGACGCGTTCGATCCTGAAGGCCGCCCGCGACCTGCCCGTTGACGTGTACGCCGGCAAGACCAACGATCTGATGTCGGTTGCCGACCTCGCCCTGGCCGGGAGTGGAACGGCTACGCTGGAGCTGGCGATGTTCGGCACGCCGATGATCGCCCTCTACCCGGTGAACCGGTTTGAGTACCAGCTGCTGGGCCGCTGGTTGATTACGACGCCGTTCCTGTCGCTCCCGAACGCGGTGGCCCAGCGGTCGATCGTCCCCGAGTTCTACCTTCACTGGGACGGTCCCGGCCCGATTGTCCGGGAGGCGCTCGACATCCTCTCGAACGAGCGGCGCAATCGGCGCATGCGGGACGACCTGGCCGGAGTGCGTGAGAAGCTGGGCGGGCCCGGAGCCTCGGATCGGGCGGCCCAGGCAGCGCTCGACCTCGTGGGGCGTCCGGTGCCCCCGTCGCCGTGGTGGCGAAGCGGCCTGAACCCGTGAAGGCCTGAAGACAGCATGGGAGGGCCGGGCATCGTTGGGGCAGGGGGCCGCGGCGAGCGGTTGGCACGCAATCCTTGGGCCGACGGTCCGTTCATCGGGCAGGACAATCTTCACTTCGCGAGACGGCCGTTTGACGCTTCGCCCGGTCGAGGAGCTCGCGCGCCTGGCGGCGGGACGTTTCCGTGACCGATTTGCCGCCGATCATCTCGGCCAGTTCCGCCACGCGGTCGTCG
>CAZGEE010000003.1:17540-19355 GCA_964525035.1 uncultured Anaerolineales bacterium | reverse complement strand
CCCCCCCGCCGGTCGCGCCGAACGGCTTTTTCCTTTACGGCGCTTCGCCGCGGGAGCTATAATCTGCGGTTCGCGGGTGGCTGGACGGGGCTACAGGGGCTTGCGATCCGGCCACCGCCGAGGCGGCCCGGTTCCCGGGCCGCGCACGTCCCCGGCCGGAGGTGTTTCGCCTCCGGAGGGTTCCCGCAATGGTTCGCCCACAGGAAACGGCAACAAAGGAGCACGAGTCCGTCATGGCTTTTGAGAAAGCAGATCGGCTGAAAGCACTGCCTCCCTACCTGTTCGCGGAGGTGGATCGGAAGAAGAAGGCGGCGATTGCCGCGGGACGTCCCGTGCTGAACCTCGGCATCGGCGACCCCGACCGGCCCACGCCGCAGTTCATCATCGACGCCCTGGCCCGCAGCACCGCGGACGCAAAGACCCACCGGTATGCCCTCGACGAAGGCGACCCGGGCCTGCGGGAGGCCATCGCGGCATGGTTCGCCCGGCGGTTCGGCGTGGAGCTCAGCCCCGAGGACGAGGTGCTGCCCACCCTGGGGTCGAAGGAGGCTATCGTCCACTTCCTGCTGGCGGCGGTGAACCCCGGCGACGTGGTGCTGGTGCCCGACCCGTGCTATCCGCCGTACCGCGGCGGGACGCTGTTCGCCGGGGGAGAGGTCTTCTCGATGCCCCTGGCGGCCGAGAACGACTTTCTGCCGGACCTGGGGCAAATCCCCGCCGAGGTCCTGGAGCGGGCCCGGGTGATCTTCGTCAACTATCCGAACAACCCGACGGCCGCCTGTGCGCCACGGGAATTCTACGAGGAACTGGTGGCGTTCGCCCTTAAGCACGACCTGGTCGTCGCCCAGGACGCGGCCTACACGGAGCTCTACTTCGAGGAGCCTCCGATGAGCGTTCTGGAGGTTCCGGGCGCCCGGGACGTGGCGATCGAGTTCCACAGCTTCTCGAAGACGTTCAACATGACCGGCTGGCGGCTGGGGTGGGCCTGCGGAAACGCCCGTCTGGTGGCGGCTCTGCGGCAGATCAAGAGCAACCTCGACAGCGGGGTGTTCACGGCCATCCAGCGGGCCGGCGTGGCGGCGCTCGAAGGCTACGATCGGCCCGAGGTCTCAGGGCTGCGGGCCATGTACCGCGAGCGGCGCGACGTGCTCGTGCCGGGGCTCCGCGACGCCGGGCTGGAGCCGAACGTGCCGAACGCGACCTTTTACGTGTGGGCCCGGTGCCCCGAAGGGGTCTCCAGCATGAACATGGCGTCGGCGCTGCTGGAGCAGTGCGACATTGTGGCCACGCCGGGCGTCGGACTGGGCTCCCACGGCGACGGGTACGTCCGCTTCGCCCTGACCTTGGAGAGCGAGCAGATGGCCGAGGCCGTGGAGCGGATGCGTAAGCTGAACCTGACGTCGTAACGCGCGACCTTTCGACGGCCGACGCCCGGGGGGAGAAACGGGCGGGCGGCCGAGTACGGACCTGCGGGAGCGGGACGTGGTCCGGAGCTATATCGGTCTCGGCAGCAACGTGGGCGACCGCCGGGCGGCGATGGACCGCGCGGTCGCGTCGCTGCGCCAAACGGATGCTATCGAGGTCGCGGCGGTCAGCCCGTTCACCGAGAGCGAGCCGGCCGGGGGACCGGAGGGCCAGGGGCCGTTCCTGAACGCCGCGGCGGCGCTCGAGACGTCGCTGGAGCCGGAGGAGTTGCTCGACGCGCTGCAGGAAATCGAGAAGGCCCGGGGGCGCGAGCGAACGACCCCATGGGGCCCGCGGACGATCGACCTGGACCTGTTGCTTTACGGCCGGCGCGTGGTGGCCACGGGGCGG
>CAZGEE010000003.1:11225-17530 GCA_964525035.1 uncultured Anaerolineales bacterium | reverse complement strand
GCGGCTCCGCGTGCCACACCCGAGGCTTCGCGAGCGGCGGTTCATCCTGGAGCCGCTGGCCGAGATCGCGCCGGAGGCGATTGACCCGATTACGGGGCGGACGGTCGCGGAGCTGCTGGAGCGTTTGCGTGAGTGACCTACAACACACCTTCACCTTCGACGCCGAGGGCGGGACGTTCTCGATCGCGGCCGGGGAGGAGCTTCACCTGGACGGCGCGAGCGCCCGGGTGCTGCTCGAGGACCAGGACCTCGACAGCGTGTTCCTCGACGTCGCGGGGGCCGAGACGGCCGACGAGGAGCGCCCGCCTTGGGGGCCGGGGCGAACGGAGACCGTCCGGTTCTCGCCGTCCGACGGGCTGGTGCTTTCGCTGGAGGCGTTCATCCCGGCGGATGGGGCCGCCGTGGTGCTGCGCGCGGCCTTGGCAAACGAGACGGATGCCCCGGTTCGGACGACGCTGCTTTCGCCGCTGGTGGTGGAAGGCGAAGGGGGCCAGGTGGCCCTGGGCGTGCCGAGCGCCCAGTGGGCCGTCCTCCGCGAGGGACAGCACAGTTGGGCTCCCAGCGGAGTCCGCAGCCTCAAGGACCGGGACTTCCCGGGCAGTGACGCCGACCCTTCCGAGGGCGGGTTCGTCTCGGACCTCCTGACGATGCTCGCGACCGAGGAGGGCGACCGGGGACTGCTCACGGGCTGGACCGAGGCCCGGGAGATGTTCGGCCGCATCCGCGTCGGGCGCAACGCCGACGGGGCATGGCTCCGAGCCGAGGCCGAGGCCGACGGCATCGAGGTAGCTCCCGGCGAAACGCTCACGACGGAACCGCTGCTGGTGCAATTCACCGAGGGGCCCCACCGCTGCCTGGAGGACTACGGCGACGTGCTGGCCCGCCGGATGGATTCCCGCCGGCTCACGGCCCGCCCGCCGGCCGGGCGGGAAGCCCCCGGGAACGGCGAGCGCCGGGGTCGCCCGCTCAGCGGCTGGCTGTCGTGGTACACCGGCCTCTGGAACAACGTCTCGGACGCCGCCGTGCGTGAGAACCTGGAACGCTATCGGGCCGAGGCCGACCGATGGAAACTGGATTGCTGGATCGTGGACGACGGCTGGCAGCGTGTCGCGGGGGACTGGCTCATTATCAACGAGGAGAAGTTTCCGCGCGGCATGCGCCAGGTGGCCCGGGGCATTGCGGCCGCGCACCTGGAGCCCGGCCTGTGGATCGCCCCGTTCATGGTCAGCGAGGCCAGCGTCCTGGCCCGTGAGCATGCCGATTGGCTGCTGAAGGACCTTGAAGGCAACCCTGTACGCGCATTCGATTTTCCGGAAGACTCGCACTGGCGTGGCCGGCAGTTCGTGCTCGACGTGACGCACCCCGGCGCGGCCGAGTACGTGCGCGGCGTGATGCGCACCATCGTCCGGGAGTGGGGCTATACGCTGGTCAAGGCCGACTTCCTCTTCGTGGCGGCCCTGCCGGGCGTCCGCCACGAGGCGAACGTGACCCGTTGCCAGGCGATGCGGCGCGGGCTCAGCCTGTTGCGCGACGAGATGGGGCATCGGTTCCTGCTGGGCTGCGGGTGCCCGATCGGGCCGGCGATCGGCCTGGTGGACGCCTGCCGCACCGGACCGGACGTGATGCCCTATTGGGGCACGCCCGACGTCGAACCGGGCGCCCCGGCGACGCGAAACGCCGTGCGCAACGTCATCGCGCGCTACTGGCAGCACGGCCGACTGTTCCTGGCGGATCCCGACGCCGTCCTGCTGCGGGAAACCGATACCAAGCTGACGGGCGACGAAGTTCAGACATTGGCCACGGTGGTCGGCATGAGCGGGGGGCTGGCTCTCTGGTCGGACATCGTCGGCTCGGTGGGGGAGGATCGGCGCCAGGTGCTCGACAAGCTCCTGCCGATTCACGCGGCGGCGGCCCGCCCCGTGGACCTGTTCAGCAGCGAGGCCCCGGGGACCCTGGCGTGGACGATCGAGGCCGACGAGCGGCGCTGGTGGGTGGCGGGCCTGATGAACTTCGCCGACCAGAAAGCGGACCTGTCGGTCGACCTGGACGAGCTGGGCTGCCCGCCGGACCGGCCCTGCCACGTGCTGGAACTCTGGGGGGAACAGTATCTGGGTCGGCACCAAGGCGAGGTCGGCATCCGGGGCGTTCCGCCGCACGGAACCCGGCTGCTGGTGGTGACGCCGGCCACGGACGGCCTGGACTTCCTGGGCAGCAGCCTGCACCTGACCGGCGGCGCCCCGTTCTGCCACGTGGAGGGAAAAGGGCTGGCCCGCGACGTGGCCCTCACGGCGGATTACCCGCGGCGGGGCCGGTTGTTCCTGTCGGCCCCGGACGGCTACGCGGTGCGGACCAGCAGCGGGCTGCTCACGCACCGGCGTGACGGAATCTGGTCGATCGAGGTCGACACGTCGCTGACGACCGAGTATCATTTTGAGGCGATACACCAGCACCTTTAGGGCGAGGATCATGGCTGACCGGGTGGAAACGAAGGCGGAGGTTCGCGAGCGGGTGGCCGCGGCCCGGGCCGAGGGCAAATCGATCGGGTTCGTGCCGACCATGGGCGCGCTGCACGCGGGACACCGGCGCCTGATCGAGCAGTGCGCCGAGGAAAACGGCTTCAGCGTGATCAGCGTGTTCGTGAACCCGACGCAGTTCGGGCCGGCCGAGGATTTCGAACGCTACCCGCGCACGCTCGAGGAGGACGTGAAGACCGCCGAAGAGCTCGGCGTCGACGTGGTCTTCGCCCCGCCGACCGAGGAGATGTACGCGCCGGACTTCAGCACGTGGGTGGAGGAAGAGAAACTGTCGGAGGGACTCTGCGGCGCGCGGCGGCCCGGCCATTTCCGGGGCGTGGCCACGGTGTGCACAAAACTGTTCAACATCGTCCGGCCCGACCGGGCCTACTTCGGACAAAAGGACTACCAGCAGGCCCGCGTGATCGAGCGGGTCGTCCGCGACCTCGACTTCCAGATCGAGATGCGGCTCGTCGAAACGGTCCGAGACGGCGACGGCCTGGCCGTCAGCAGCCGAAACCATTACCTGACACCCGAACAGCGGCAGGCCAGCCTGGCGATCTGGCGGGCCCTCAAGCAGGGCGCCTCGCTGGTAAGCAACGGGGAACAAAGTCCCCGGTCGGTCGCGGACGCCATCCGGAGCGAACTGGTGCGCGAGCCGGAACAGCTCCGCATCGACTACATCGAGATCGTCGACGCCGAGACCCTTGAGCCCGCCCTCCCGCTCGGAGGCCGCGTGCTGATCGCCGTCGCGGTCTACTTCGGGAACACGCGGCTCATTGACAACGTCGTGGCCGAATGTCCGCCGGCCAGTAAGGAAAATACCTAGCCCGACCCCATGCGCCGTCGGCGGACGCAAGGGGCGTGGGCGGAATCGCCCACGGAGACGAGGAGATTCATGCTGATCCAGATGTTGAAGAGCAAGATCCACCGGGCCACGATCACCGGGAAAAACCTCCATTACAGCGGCAGCCTGCGCGTGGACCCGCTGCTGCTCGAGAAGGCCGGTCTGCGCGAACACGAGGTCGTACTCGTGGTGAACGTCAACAACGGCTCGCGCCACGAGACCTACCTCCAGGTGGGCGAGCGCGGCAGCGGAGAGGTGAGCCTGCAGGGGGCGGCCGCGCGGCTGGGCGAGGTCGGCGACCTCGTCATCGTCATGGGCTTCGCCTGGTGCACCCCGGAGGAGGCCGACCGGATCGATGCCCGGATCGTCCTGGTCAACGAGCGGAACGAGTTCACAGGCTACCTGAACAAGACCTGAAAGGCCGGTCCCAATGAGACCCGTCCTGTTTCGCATCCCCTTACCCGACTGGGAGTGGTTGCCGGTCGACGCGCTGCCCATTCGCGGCTACGGGGCCATGCTGGCGCTGGGGTTCCTCGCAGCCATCGCGGTGGCGGCGTGGCGGGCTCGTCGCGAGGGGGAAAATCCCGACACCATCTACACCCTGGGCATCCTGGCGCTGCTGGGCGGCATCGTCGGCGCCCGGCTGTTCGACGTCATGGAATACGCCGACGAGCGCTACCAAGGCTGGACGCGCGGCCTGAACGTCTTCGAGGGCGTGGACAGCTTGTGGCTCGTCTTCGGGGGCGTCGCGGGGGGCGTCCTCGGTGCGCTCGGCATTCTTCCCACGCCGGGGAAGGAGAGCAAGGCCCGCCGGCCAATCGTCGGACTGTGGGCCGCGGCGTTCGCCCTCGTCGCGGGCCGCGGCGCCCGCATCGCCGCCCAACCCGACCGGTACCGCGGATTCATCGACGCCCTGAAGGTCACCAGCGGAGGACTCACCGCGTACGGCGGAATGCTGCTCGCCGCGGCCCTGATCGTCGCCTACCTGGTTTACCTGCGCTACCGGCACGGCGTGAACCCGCTGAAGATGGTCGACATCGTCGCCCCGAGCCTGGCACTCGGCCTGGCCTTCGGCCGGATCGGCTGCACGCTGAACGGCTGCTGCTGGGGCGCCCCGTGCGACCTGCCGTGGTGTTTCACCTGGCCCGAAGGCTCGCTCCCCTGGCAGGCGGGGCTGCACGGTCCGATCCATCCCGCGCAGCTCTACAGTTCCTTCAACGGCCTGCTGCTCTTCCTGCTGCTCCACCTGTTTTATCGCCGGAAGCCCCGGCACGGCGTCGTCCTGGGGGCGTTCTTCGGCCTGTACGCCGTGAGCCGGTTCCTCCTGGAGTACCTCCGCTCCGACGAGGCCAAGGAGTACCTGACCTTCCTCGGCGGCGGGCTCTCGATCTCCCAGGCCGTGAGTCTCTTCGTGCTGGTGGGCGTCGTCGTGTACTTCCTGTGGCTGCCGCGGCTCGGGACGAGCGACCTTCTCTGGCAGCGGTCGGCGCAGCCAAGCGGCGGACGGGCCGAACGCGCCCGGCGTCGGCGCGAACGGAAGAAACGATAGCCCGGCAGGCAATGCGCGAGGCCCGGGCTCAGTGAGGCGGGGGCGGCGCGTAGGAATCGTCCGGGGAACTCGACGGCCCCGGCACCAACTCGATCGCCGCGGCCAGTCCCTGGACGGCGTGACGGCCCGTCATCGCATTCGGCACCAGGACGTCCAGCGCCTCGTGAACCTCGCGGACGAAACGGAAGTCCACGGCCTCGCGGACCTCCTCGGGCACCTTTTCCAGGTCGGGGCGGTTGGCCTCCGGAAGGACCAGCGTCCGCAGCCCCCCGCGGTGGGCCGCCAGGGCCTTCTCCTTGAGCCCGCCGATGCGCAGCACGCGGCCACGGAGCGTGATCTCGCCGGTTGCCGCGGCATCGCCGCGCGGGGCCTTGCCCGCCAGCGCCGAGACCAGCGCCGCGACCATGGCGAGCCCCGCGCTGGGGCCGTCCTTCGGCGTGGCGCCCTCGGGGACGTGCACGTGCAGGTCGGCCCGGTCGAACACCCGGGGGTCCAGGTCGAACGTCCCCGCGCGGGAGCGGACGAAGGTCACGGCCGCACGGGCCGACTCCTGCATGACCTCGCCCAACTGGCCGGTCAGGGTGATGCGTCCCTTGCCCGGCATCCACGACGCCTCGACGCTGATGATCCGCCCGCCGACCTCGGTCCAGGCCAGGCCGTTGGCAACGCCGACGGCCTGTTTGCTTGACCGGCGCGGCGGGTCGAAGCGCGGCGGGCCGAGAAACTCGTCCAGGTTCCGCACGGTGATCGAGACGGGCTTGCCGGCCCGCTTCCGGCGGGCCAGGCGGGCGGCGGTCTTCCGGCACAGGTCCGCCAGGCGCTTGTTGAGGTTGCGGACGCCGGCCTCGCCGGTGTAGTGCTCCACGATGCGCTCGAGGGCGGCCTTCGAGAGGCGCAGGTCGCGACGGCGCAGTCCGTGCGCGGCCAACTGCCGGGGCATCAGGTGCCGTCGGGCGATCTCGCGCTTCTCCTGGAGGGTGTAGCTCGACAGTTCGATCACCTCGGTCCGGTCGCGCAGCACGGGGGGAATCGCCGAGGCCAGGTTGGCCGTGGTGATGAACAGCACGTCCGAGAGGTCGAACTCGACCTCGAGGTAATGGTCGCTGAAGGAATGGTTTTCGTCCGGGTCGAGCACTTCGAGCAGGGCCGCGGCCGGGTCCCCGCGGAAGTCGGCGGCGAGCTTGTCGATCTCGTCCAGCAGGAAGACGGGGTTGCGCGTACCGGCCTTGCGGATGCTCTGGATGATGCGCCCGGGCATGGCCCCGACGTAGGTCCGCCGGTGGCCGCGGATCTCGGCCTCGTCGCGCACGCCGCCGAGGCTCTTGCGGACGAACTTCCGGCCCAGGGCTTCGGCCACGCTCCGGGCCAGGCTGGTCTTGCCCGTGCCGGGCGGGCC
>CAZGEE010000003.1:0-11215 GCA_964525035.1 uncultured Anaerolineales bacterium | reverse complement strand
GCAGAGGATCGGCTCCTTCTGGTGCTCGCCCTTGAGGCGCTTCACCGCCAGGTACTCCAGGATGCGCTGCTTCGGCTCGTCGAGCCCATAGTGATCGCGGTCGAGTACCTCCCGGGCATGGTCCAGATCGAGGTTGTCCTCGGTGCGAGCGTGCCAGGGCACGTGGGCCAGCCAGGTGACGTAGTCCTCGACGACGGCCGCCTGGGGAGACATCGGCGAGACGCGGCGGAGCCGCTGGAGCTCGCGTTCGGCGGTGGCCCGGACCGGCTCGGGCATGCCGGCGTCGCGGATCGCCCGCTCCAGCTCGCCGAACCGGGAGGCCGACGGGTCGCCCTCGCCCAGTTGTTCCTCGATGGTCCGGAGCTGCTCGCGGAGGAAGTACTCCTTCTGGTTCCGCTCGATCTTGCCGCGCACCTGGTCGGTGATGTCGCGCTGAATGCGGAGGATCTTGAGTTCGTGTTCGAGCAGTCCGGCCAGCCGTCGCAGCCGCTTGGCCGCGCTGCCTTCGGCGAGCAACTCCTGCTTCGTCTCCGTGGGAAACTTGACGTACGCGGCGACGGTGTCGGCCAGTTGTTCCGGCGCGTCGAGGATCTCGACCAGTTCGGTGATGTTTTCCGGCACCGCGAGCGTGGTGTTGGCGTAGGAAAAGAACTGGCCCTTGACCGTGCGCACCAGGGCCTCGGTCTCGGCGACCTCCCTGGAGCGTTCGGGAATGACGTCGACGGTGGCGCGGTACTGCCCGCGCGCGGCACTGATGCGGCGGACCTTCGCGCGGCCGACCGCCTCGACGATGACCTTGTAGGTATCCTCGCCGACGTGGAACAACTGGAGGACCCGCGCGACGGAGCCGACGGGATAGAACTCGTCCGGCGAGGGCGCATCGACCGCGCCGTCGATCTGGCTGACCAGGAAGACGACACCGTCCCCGGAGGTGGCCCGGCGGACCGCCTGGAGGCTGGTTTCCCGGGCGAGCATCAGGGGAACCACCAGGTGGGGGAACACCACCAGTTCCCGCAGGGGAACCATGGGGAGGCGGACGGTTCCTTTCTTCGGAAGGTCCGTAGAGGTCATCGGTTGCCCACTTTCGCGGTCCCGCCGGCGCGTCACCTTCGGCCTATTCCGCCTACCGGCAGAACGTCTATACGCCCGCCGCGTGTTCGCGCTGTTCGCCCGCGTCGTCCAGGTTCAGGCGGTGAACGTCCGCGAACCGCACGCTGATCTTCTTCGAGACGCCGGGCTCCTGCATGGTGACGCCGTAGAGCATGTCGGCCCGGGCCATGGTCCGCTTCGAGTGCGTGATGATGATGAACTGCGAGTCCTTGACGAATTCCTGGATCACTCCGTTGAACCGCTCGTTGTTGGCCTCGTCCAGCGCGGCGTCCACCTCGTCGAGGATGCAGAACGGCGACGGTTTCGAGCGAAAGACGGCCATCAGCAATGCCACGGCCGTCAGGCTCTTCTCGCCGCCGGAGAGCAGGCTGATGCTGCAGGGCTCTTTCCCCGGCGGGCGGGCGACCACCTCGATGCCGGACTCCAGCACGTCCTCCGGGTCCAGCAGCACGACGTCGGCCTTGCCTCCGCCGAACAGCTTGCGGAACAGGGCCTGGAAGTTCTCCCGCACCCGTTCGAAGGTCTCGGTGAACCGCGTGATCGACTCCCGGTTGATCCGCTCGATCAGGTTCTCCAGCTTCGTCCGCGCCTGCTCCAGGTCTTCCTGCTGCCGCGACAGAAACGCCTGCCGCTGCTCGAGCTGCTGCTGTTCGTCGATCGCCTCGAGGTTCACGGTGCCCAGGCGCTCGATCTTCGTCCGGAGGCTCTGGATCTCCTCCTCGATCGCCTCCCAGTCGACCGACTCGGGCGCGTACCCCTCGAGCCGGGCGTCCAGGTCCATGTCGAAATCCTCGCGGATGCGGTCGCGGAGGGAGCTCATCTTGAGCTGCTGCTCGTTGATCTGCATGTCCAGTTCGTGCCGGGCCGCCTCGACCTCGTGCAGTTGCTCCTGGAACCGATGGACCTCTTCCTGGAGTTCGGCGACCTGCTCGCGTCCCCGGTGCCGACGGTGGTCGAGCTCCCGGCAGTGTTCGGCGACCGATTCCTTTTCGAGGAACAGGCTCGCCATACGAGACTCGGTGCGGAGAATTGTTCGCTCGGCGTCCCGGATGCGGTTGCCGGAGGCGGCCAGTTCCCGGGCGGTGTCCTCCCGGTTGCGCCCGGCCTCGGATCGGGCCGTCCGCAGGTGACCCAGCCGGTCCTCGGCGTTGCGCCGCTGCTGGTCCACCCGGGCCAGTTCCACCCGTTGCTGGGTGCGCTGTTCCTCGAGGCGGGCGCGTTCGGCCTCGCCCTCGGCCACGCGGGTGTTCAACTGCTCGACGGCCCGGCGGGCCTCCTCGGTGCGCTGCTCCGTTTGTTCGAGCCGCTCCTGAAGATCCTTTCGCCGCTCGGCCAGGGCCGCGGTGTCGCGATCGACCGCCTCGAGCTCCGACAGGACCACCGGCTCTTCGCCGCGGAGAGCCTCGGCGGCCTCGGCCAACCGACGCTTCTGGGCGACGCGGTCTACCCGGCTCGTGGAGGCATCGTAGACCAGGCTGCGCAGCTCGCGCTGCTGCTCGTCCAGATCGTGCAGCCGGCGCGACACGTCGTCGCTTCGCCGCCCCAGGCGGGCGATGCGTTCGTCCACCTCGGCGAGCTGGCCGTCGAGGTCCTTCAGTTCGCTCTTTCGGCTGATCAGCCCCCCGCGGGCCGTGAGCCGACCCAGGCTCATTCGCCCGTCCGGTTCGACGACCTCGCCCGAAAGCGTGACCAGGCGTGCCCCCGCGAGCGGTCCGGCAGCCAGCTCGAGCGCCGCCGCCAGATTCTCGACCACCACCGTCCCGCCGAGCAGGCACTCCACGACCGGCTGGAGGGAGGGCTCGCTGCGTACGAGGTCGGCCGCGCGGGCGACGACGCCGGGGCAACTCTCCGGTTGCGTGCGAGTCGCTGCCGCAGCATTGCCCCGCGGGTCCGAGGTGGAGAAAGTTCCGCGGCCGGACGCGCCCGGCGCCGCAAGGTGATCGAGCGGGAGGAAGCCGGCCCGGCCGTCCAGCGTCTCCTCGAGCGCTTCGAGCGATTCCACCACGTCCTCGCGGCGGTCGATCACCAGGTACTGCTCGGCGTCGCCGACGGCGGCCTCGATGATCGCGGCGTAGCGCGTGTCCACGTCGATCAGTTCGGCCACGATGCCGCGCACGCCGGGGAAAAGCCCCTGCTCGCGGAGCTCGAGCACGCGGCGGACGCCTTCTTCAAGCCCTTCCCCGCGGTGTTCGAGGTCCTGGAGCAACTGCTTTCTCGAAACGAGCCCGGAACGATACTCCTTGGCGGCGGCGGTTTCCCCGGCCACCGCCTCGGCCTCCTCGGTCAGGGCCTTGGCCTCGTCGCGCTTGACCTTCAGGCGCTGCTCGTCGCGCCGGATGGCGAAGTCGAGGTCCGCGATCTCGCCGTCCAGGGCGTCCTTCTGCTCGGCCAGGCGCTGGAGCTGTTCGGCGATCTCGCCGCGACGCCGCTGGAGCCGCTCGCGGGACGCCGCCAGGTTCTCGGCCCGGAGATCGGTGGCCCCGAGGTCGTTGCGGAGTTGGGCGGACTCCTGCTGGAGGTCCACCACGCTGCCCTTGGCCTCTTCGAGCTCCCGGGCCCGTTGCCGGCCCTCGCTCTGGGCCTCCACCAGCCGGTGCTCGGCCCGGTCGAGCTGTTCCCGCAGGGCCGCGAGCTCGGATTCCACGTGCCGGGCCGCCTCCGAGGCCTCGGCGATCTGTCCGTCCAGCTCGCGAAGGCGTGCGTCCAGTTCACTGATTCGGCGGCGGTCGCGCCCGCGGGTCTCGTTCCATTCCTCGATCCGCGTGCGGTTGAACGTGATGTCGCTCTCGGCCGAGGCGATGTTCCCCTTCAGCTCCGCCAGCTCCGCGTCGGCCTGGCGAAGTTCGTCCTCAATGCCCACCAGGGAGGCGTCCAGTTCGCTCCGCCGGGCTTCGAGCGTGGCGACGCGTCCGTCGAGTTCGGCCCGTTCGTCGTCGCGGGCCTGCCGACGCTCGGCAAGTTCCTCCGCGGCCTCGTGCAGCCGGGAGTACTCGTGGAGCGCGTGGGTGATGCGAAGCTCTTTGAGCCGATCGTTGTAGGCCTGCCAGTTCCGGGCCTTGCCGGCCTGGTACTTCACGCTGCGGAGCCGGCGCCGGACCTCGTCGACGATGTCGCCGAGCCGGAGGAGGTTCTGCTCGGTCCGGTCGAGTTTGCGGATGGCTTCCTTTTTCTTGGCCTTGTACTTCGAGATTCCGGCGGCCTCCTCGAAGACGCCCCGCCGCTGCTGGGGATTGCTTTGCAGGAGCACGTCGACCTTGCCCTGCTCGATGAGGCTATAGGCGTTCAGTCCGACGCCGGTGTCCATGAATATTTCCCGGATGTCGCGCAAGCGGCACAGCTTCCGGTTGATCATGTACTCGCTTTCGCCGGAGCGGTAGAGTCGGCGGGTGACGGCCACCTCGGCCAGGTCCACCGGCAGGCGGCGCGAGGCGTTGTCGACGACGAGGGTCGCCTCGGCGAACCCCAGCGGGTGCCGGCGACCCGAGCCGTTGAAGATCACGTCGGCCATTTCGCTGCCGCGCAGGCTCTTGGCCGACTGGTCGCCCAGGATCCACTTGACGGCGTCGACGATGTTGCTCTTGCCGCACCCGTTCGGCCCGACGACGCAGGTGACGCCCTCGTCGAACTCGAACTCGGTGCGGTCGGCAAAGGACTTGAACCCGAACAGCGAGAGCTTCTTGATCTGCATGGGCCTCTCCGCTTGCGGTCAGCAGGAACTGTCTCGTTGCGTCACGGTCCGGGTCAGGATTTCGGGATCACGATATCCGATTCCGTCGCTGCGGGCTCGCTCAAGGTTCCCGTCACGGGGGCGGTCATTTCGAGCGTCTCGAACACCAGGGGCGCGTCGATGGCGCCGGCCTGAAAGGCCTGCTCGAGAAAAGCCACCACGTCCGAGTACGACAGGTCCAACCCCTTGGGCTTCGGGTGGTCCGAGTCCACCCCGGGCGGCGCGGCGAGGACGCGAATGATCTTCTCGACCTCCAGGCCCGTCGTGATCTTGTTGTCGGCCCCGTATTGTTTGCTCACCAGGTAGGCCCGGTTCTCGCCCTCGCGCACCGTCGCCAGCAACCGTGGCGTGTCCACCAGGAGCGGCGGCCTCACCCGGACGTCCCCGAAGACCACGACGCGGGCTTTCAGGCTTCGGCTGATGAAGATGAACGGTTTCGCCGAAGTGGGCACGACGCCGAGCTCCATCCGTTTCGGGATTTCCCGCACGTTCAGCATCCCCGAGGCCACCCGGAGCAGCGTCTCGTAGGCGCAGACGCGGACCATGGGGCTCTCGGCGCCGAGGGCCTCGTAGATCACCGCCGCGCCCGCCCCGTCCTTGAGTTCGCCGAGGGCTTGGACCGCCTCCCTCTGGAACGGCGACGCGTCGTCGCGGACGAATTTCTCCAGGACGCTGAGGACGTTGGTGCGATCCAGGTGCGCCAGCACACAGGCCGCGCGGAAACGCACCGCGGGGTCCTCACTCGCCATCAGGCGTTCGAGCCGGGGAATGCCCATTCGGCCGAAGGCCTCGATCGCAGCGGTAACGAGGGGCAAGTTTCCCTCGCCCGCCCGGAAATCCTCCAGCAGGCGCCGCAGGCGGCGCTCGCGCCGTTCGGGTCGCTCGATGAGGTAGATCGTCCGCACGATGTCCAGGAACCGCTGCTTGTCGTGCGAGAATTCCGGCGGGACCTGCAAATCGATGATGCCGGGATTGACGTTTCCGCTGGCGGCGCCGTCGAACCGGGCGTTGATGTGGCGGACGAGCTGCTGGGCCGTCCGCTCGCTCGGTTCCATCAGGTTGAGCTGGAACCGCCTGGGGTGTCGGCACCGTCCGCCGCCCAAGACCCAGGCGATGCGCGGATTGGAGGCGGGGCCGCCGCCCTCGTCCCCGCTGCTCGCTGCCTCCCCGATGGGCAAGCCGCCGAGGCTCTCCCGGGATACCCGGCCGCCCACCCGGAACGGGGGCACGAACAACTCGCCCGCCCCGTAGGCCAACACCGCCCCCCGCGCCGGCCCCGTCCGGGCCGCGGCCACGCGCGTCATGTCGGCCTCCAGCAGCACGCCGCCCACCAGGCTCGTGGTCTCGGTCCCCGCCGCGGGCACCACCACCAGGTCGAACCGGTCGCCGGGCAGGCTCCCCGGAGGGACATACCCGCTGAGCGACACGACCGCCGTGTCCGGGCTCGCCAAAAGCTCTTCCGGGCGCAGCACGTCGTGACGGTTCAGCTCTTTCAGCATCCGGTCGCGCAGACCCGGCGCGAGCACCGTGGTGCCCGTGTCGTTCAACCCCACCACCAGCCCGATGCCGTTGACCGGGATCGGTTGGCGGCCCGTGACCCACACCCGTGACCCGACCGCGTCCTGCAGGTAATAGGGCAGCGATCCCTCTTCCCACGAGGTGGACTCGGGGGGCAACTCCTCCAGCGCATCCAGACCGTCCCGATCCCTGCATCCCGCGGCGAGCAGCGCCGCCAGAGTCGCCGCAGCGAAAAGACTTGCTTTCCAGAACATGACAGGCTCCAAGCGAAACGCGGATCCACGGTGTCGCACAACGGGCCGGGACGCCGGGCTCGGACGCCCGCGGCCGGGGCGCACCTTCTCCGCGGTTCGGAAGACATCAGGGGTTATCGGGCGAGCAGTTATCGGACTTTAGCCAAACTGGGCCGGGCCCTGCCTTCCGGTCGCCAAACATCGGCGGCACGGCTCAAGACCCGACGAAATTCAATTCCCTTCCGCAATCCACACACTTGCCGTCACGCAGGCCCGAGGCATCGATCGTGTAGCCGGACCGCCGCACGACGGTGGCCCCACACCCGGGGCACACCGTGTTGCCCAGACCCCGGGCGACGACGTTGCCCACGTAAACGAACCTCAGGCGTTCCCGGTAGATATCGCGCGCCCGCATCAGCGAATCGAGCGGCGTGGCCGGCAGATTCGACTTGTATCGCGGGAAGAACGCCGACAGGTGCGCCGGACTGTCCGCGCCGAGGTTCTCGACGATCCAGTCCCGCATCCCCGCCAACTCGTCCGGCGCGTCGTTCTCGCCCGGAACGAGCAGCGTGGTCGTCTCCACGTGGCACCGGGCCGCGGCCCGCTTGGCCGTCTCCAGCACCGGTCCGAGCCGGGCCTTGCAGTGGTGCCGGTAGAAGCGGTCGCCAAACGACTTCAGGTCGATGTTCATCGCGTCGACCACGTCCAGCAACTCGTCCAACGGGTCGGCGTTGATGTAGCCGTTGGTCACCAGGACGTTGGTCAGCCCGGCCTCGCGGGCCAGGCGCGCGGTGTCCAGCACGTATTCGAACCAGATGGTCGGCTCGTTATAAGTGTAGGCGATGCCGCCGCTTCCGCGCCCTCGGGCCAGCTCGACCGCCTCGGCCGGCGGCAGGGACTCGGTCGGAGCCTCCTGCTGGCTGATCTGCCAGTTCTGGCAGAAATCGCACTTGAAGTTACAGCCCCACGTCCCCAGCGACAGGATCGTCGAGCCGGGATAAAAATGGTACAGCGGCTTCTTCTCGATCGCGTCCATCCCGGCCGAGGTCACCCGGGCGTAGTTCATCGGCTTCAGTCGGCCGTCGACGTTCTTCCGACACAGGCAGATTCCGGCCCGTCCCTCGAGGATGCGGCACTCGTGGGGACAGACGTGGCAGGCCACCCGCCCGCCGTCCAGCGGCTCCTGAAAATCGCAGTCGCGTTCGGGAACCTCGTCGGCCACCGGTGTCCTCCCCCGTCGGTCGCGAACACCTGCGAGTCTACCGGCATAGTCCGATAATGTCAACGGAAGTCCGCGCCGGGTGGCGCCAAACCACCCACGTTCCGTTATCTATCCTCCCGGCTGCGGGGCCGATTGACGTTCCGGCGAAGCCGTGCTAGGATTCCGCCTTCAAGACCGCCGTGCGAACCAGTCCGGAGGCCGTCACGCACAGGGAACAGAAGCCATTTGCCCCCAGGTCCATGGACCCAATGAACCGGGACATATCCGCAAGCGGGACTCCGCTGGTCTTTCGACCGCGGACCGTGGTGTGGGCGAGCCTCGCGGCCGCCGCCATTCTCGTGACCGCAGGTTCATTGACCGAGGTCTCACTCGGCGACGAGAATCCCCACGTGCGACAGGTCCGGGCGTTCGTGGAGCAGGGCCGGCGCGTTCCCTTCGACCCCGCCTTCGAGGTCGAGCCGCTGCGGGGCATTCGGTTCGTGGGGACTCCGGTCTGGTACACCGGCCTTGCGGGCCTGTGGAGTCTGACGGGGACCGAGTCGCAGGTTCTCGCGCAGGGCTACCAGGCCGGGTTCTACCTGCTGCTCGTGCTGAGCGTGTACTTCGGGGTGCGCAGCGTATGGGGTCCCTCGGCGGCCACGTGGAACTGGCTTCTCGCGGCGAGCATGCCGATGGTCTGCGTTTACAGCATCGTGCTCTACCAGGACGTGCCGGGGATCGCCGTCTCGGCCCTGGGATTCCTGCTGGCGTGGCGCAAGAGGTTCCTGGCGGCAGGCATCCTGTTCGGGTTGGCCTACCTCACGAAGCTGAACATGCTTTCGTTCGCCCCGTGGGCGGTGATCTTCGCCGCGTGGTGGTCCGGTGGGACGTGGAAGCGTCGGCTCGCGGCGGGGCTGTGCGTTGCAGTTCCCGTGCTGGCTGCGTTCACGTACGACATCACCTGGCGGATCGAGGCGTTCGGCCAGGCCGCCCACGGTGACGGGCTGAGTCAGGCGTTCCTGTCCCGGGCCCCGGACTTGTCCGGCCTTTCCGCGGAGGCGGTGGCCGCCATTAAGTCGCAGCCGGGGGACTACCAGGAATGGGAACCTCAGCGGCTGACGGATCCCATCTCGGTCATCAGCCACCTCGGCATTCCGCTGCTGGCACTGATGCTGGTGGCACCTTTCCGCAGCCGCGACACCATGTCGAAGTGGCTCTGGGCCTGCTTCGGATTCACCCTGGCCGGGTTTCTGTACGTTTTCTGCATCATGCCGCTCCACCCGCACCCGCAGATCCGGTACGCCCTGCCGGTTATCCTGGCCCTGCTGATGCTTTCGGGGCGGGGGGCGGCCCGGTGGCGCGTGCCTCGCCCGATCAAGGTCCTGGTCGTCGCGGTCTGCTGCCTGCAGGCTCTCTGCGCGACGGCCTTCATAAGCCACCTCCGCCGGATCGGTCCACACGAACAAGCGGCGTACGCCTGGATCCGCCGGAACACGTCGCCCGACGCACGCATCATGTACCCGGAACAGGTGTTGACCAACCGGACCGGCCGGCTCTTTATCTGGGGTGACCTTAACCCGTCCTTCTTTATGACCGAGGCCACCGACCAGCAGCGCAGGGAATTGCTCCGGTACTTCCGCGTGGGCTACATCGCGGTTCCGCTGCGCCGGACCTACGACCGCGCGGAAGAGGGCTCGCACACCGGGGGGTACGCACGGCAGTTTATCGACCACGCCGGGGCGGCGCCGTACCTGGAAACGGTCTACGAGAACCCCGGCGTGCTGATCCTGGAGTTCACCGGGCTTCCTGGAGATGAGTCAACGGGGAATAGCCCGCGCGAGTCGACGAGCTCCGCGGGACGAGCTCCCGCCAAAAACCCAAGGCCCAACCGTCCCTAACGCTTTCTCTTATTGAGCAGGAGCCCGGCCGCCCGCCTGAGCAGGAGGTCGGGATAGAAGCTGATGAACAGGTACTCGAAAGCCTGCCACCAGGGATACAGGGGCCGAAGCCACCTCTGGCGACGGAGCATGATCTTGCCCAGGTCGACGACGGCCCACTTGTGGTGCCGCACCTTCAGCCCACGGTACGTCTGGGGATAGACGGAAACCGTCGGGACCGGCTCGCCGAGCAACCGGGCCGCCGAGAGGTAGGCCGGGGCGTGACGGCGATTGTCCAGGCAGTAGCTCTGCGATTGCACAACGGCCTCGCGATCGGTCTCCTCGGCCGCAAGAACGCGCGTGTCGATCAGTCGACGCAGGACGTCCTCCCCCCGTTCCGTGCGCGAGATCACCAGCGAATGGCCGGGCCCCGACTCGCGCCGATATCGCGGCAAGTGGGGGTCCCCCACGGCGATGTCCGCGAAGTCGGAAATCTGGTCGGGACAGATGCGACACCGCTTCAGCATCCAGTAGCCCTGCATGGCGGCCACGTAACGGAGAATCCGGTGGCGCGTGTTGCCCTGGATTCGCGGCAGCACGTGTTCCTCTCCGGAGCTGCGGCGGACGACGCGAAGAGAACCCGGCCACGGCCCGTAGCGGTATTCGATCCGGGCCACGTCGTCCCACGGCACGCCGAGGCTTCCGAGGTAGTACGCCATCGCCTCGAAGCGGTTCACGCCTCCGCAGAACAATCCCAGCGAGAGGACGTGTCGGTCCGCCAGCTCGGGCCGGCGGGCCTTGATCATCTCGAAACCCTCGAGGTGGCACGGAAGGCCGACGATCGCGAATCGGCCGGAATCCCGCCAGAGGAGCTGCCGAAGCTCCCGCCCGTAGTCGCAGGGGTGGTAGACCGACCCGTGCGTCTGCTCCAGCTCTTCGGGCGAGCGGATGATGCGGCCGTGCGCATCGTAAGGCCCCTCGCCCGGAACCACGCAGTAGGCCTCGTCGATGCGGCCCCGGTCGAACAGGTACCGGAGCACCGTGGGGATCACGCCTCCGGACGCCGCCTGCCGGCGGACCTGCTCGTCGGTGGCGTGGCAGACGCGGATCTTCCGGTAGACGCCGAGCAGGTAGTCCGAAGGCAACCGCCCGTGGACCTGCATCGACAGGGCGTTCATGTCGACACCCGCGCCCGGGCAGACCGGTTCCGGACGACCCTCCCCCGCTTCTCGAACCACCGGCACGAACTGGTCCCACTCGCGGTCGTAGGCCAGCCGCTCGGCCACGTCCGGCGACGACGCGGCACACATGCCGCACGAGAGGCAGAGTCCGTCGCGAATCACCCGATCAACCGGATGCATCCTCGCCTCCACGCGTCTGTTTCCCCCGACCAAACGACGGCCGGAGCATCTCGCGCATCGAGCCGGCACCCAGCCAGGTGCCCGCCACACCGGAAAGTTCGGCCCCCGTCGAGACGGCCCGGGCGAGCACGCTGACCACCAGCGCCGGGGCCATACCCAGTTGCGGCCCGAGCAGCACCAGCAGGGCC
>CAZGEE010000002.1:6744-26857 GCA_964525035.1 uncultured Anaerolineales bacterium | reverse complement strand
ACAGCGCCGCATCGCCCGCCGCTGGGGAAGCCTCGTCACCGAGGGCCGCGACCAGGGCACCGTTGTGTTTCCGAAAGCCGACGTGAAGGTTTTCCTCGATGCGACGGAAACGGTCCGAGCCCTTCGCAGACAGAAGGAACTGGCGGCGGGAGGCAAAGCGTTGCCTCTGGAGCAGGTGGCCGAGGAGATCCGTCGGCGCGACGAGCGTGACAGGAAACGGGCGGTCGGGCCGCTGAAGCCGGCGCAGGATGCCGTGGTGGTGGAGACGTCGTCCTTGTTGATCGAGGAGGTCGTGACGCGGCTCGCGGAAATCGTTCGTGAACGAACGGGGGCCGGCTGGCCCATGTTGCAGCGCGTCCACTACAGGGTGCTCCGGTTGCTTGCCCAGGGGCTCTTTGTGACCCTGGCCCAGGGCAGAGCGTATCACAGGGAACGCGTCCCTCGCCGCGGCGGCGTGCTCGTGGTGTCGAATCACCAGAGCTTCCTGGATCCGATCCTGGCGGCGTTGCCCATTTGTCGCGCGTTTCACCCGATGGCTCGCGACACGTTGTTTTCCTTTCGGCCGTTTGCCTGGCTGATCCGTTCGCTCAACGCGTTCCCCGTTCACCGGGGCCGGGCCGATCTGAGAGCCGTCCGCGAGGCGATCCGTCGCTTGCGGCAAGGCAACGTCGTCCTCGCCTTTCCGGAGGGCACCCGCACGCGCGACGGCATGATCGGAACGCTGCAGTCGGGGGCGGTCCTGATCGCGAAACGAGCCGGGGTGCCTCTGCTACCGATGGTCATCGACGGGGCCCACGAGGCATGGCCGCGGGACCGACTGCTGCCCCGGCCCGGCCGAATCCGGATCATCTATGGTCACGCGATTCCGTGGGAGATCATCCGCGAGGCCGCCCCGGGGACTGTTTCGGACAGGGTGCGGGCTGAAATGCTACGGCTGCAAGCGGAACTCCGTGAAACAGGGAGTCGCCATGGCTGAGAAACGCGGCGCCGGAGGGCGGACGGTGGAACTCGCCGAGGGCAGCGGATTCTGCTTCGGCGTGGAACGGGCCATCGAGATCGTCGAGAGGACACTGGCCACGGGCAATCGGGTGTACAGCCTCGGCCCGGTGATCCACAATCCGCAGGAAATCGCCCGCTTGGAATCGCTCGGGCTCCGGGTGATTCACTCTATTGACGAGGTCGAGGAGGGCATGCTGATCGTGCGTTCGCACGGGGTCAGCCCGGCCACGGCACAGGCCGCCCGGGACAAAGGGCTGGAACTCGTTGATGCCACCTGTCCTCTGGTGAAGCGGGCGCAGCGTCTTGCCCAGCAGCTTCACGAAGAGGGATACCGCGTCATCATTGTCGGCGACGCGCGCCACCCGGAGGTCGAGGCGATCGTGGGCCATGCCCCCGGTGCTGCCGTGGTCGCGGACGCTGCGCAGCTGAGCGGGTCGGTTCGGAGCCCGCGTGTTGGCGTGGTGAGCCAGACCACGAAGCCGCCGGAGGCCTATCGGGCGATCACGGGCGAGATTGCCCGGACGTTCCAGGGCCACGAACTGCGAGTGTTTCACACCATTTGCAGCGCGACGGTGGACCGCCAACGGGCAGCGAGGGACCTCAGCCGGAGGGTGGACGTCATGTTCGTCCTCGGCGGGCGGAACAGCGCGAACACGCGCCAATTGGCGAAGCTCTGCCGGGAAACCGGTGTGGAAACGTACCATCTCGAAACGGCGGAGGAACTCGCCGAGGCGATGCTCGCCGGGCGGGAGCGCGTTGGAATTACCGCGGGTGCCAGCACGCCGGAGTGGCTCGTCGAGCGGTTCATGGCGCGTGTGAAAAGCCTCGACTCGACCGGCTGAATTCGATATAATGTGCGTTCTTTCGCCGGGCCGAGAGGTCAAGCGGTGGCCTCTGTCCGGGCGATGGGGTCTTTTCGAGGCGCGGCGCGAGTGCCCCCGGTGTGCGGGGGCGCGGAACTGTCTCACGCCGCCGATTCGGCAAAAGGGGTCTTGTGCATGGTACGTCCGAGTGTGCTGCGTAAGTACGGGCTGGAAGACGGCGATATTGAGAAGGAGCTGCAGCAGGTTCTCTCCGGACAGGAAGAGCAGGGCACGCTGCCCGCGGCCTACGAAAGTTCGGTCAAGAACTTCGAAGTGGGAAGCATTCTGCCCGGAAAGGTGATCAACGTCTACGGAGACACCGTGGTCATCGACATCGGCTACAAGAGCGAGGGCACGGTTTCGCTGAACGAGTTCGACGACCCGGAGGAGATCGAACCGGGCAAGGAGGTGGAAGTCCTCCTCGAAGCCGTGGACAGCGAGAGCGGCCAGATCGTGTTGTCGAAGCGCAAGGCCGATCGTATCCGCGGCTGGGAACGCATCATCAACACGCACAGCGAGGGTGACGAGGTGTCGGGCCGCGTGATGCGGAAGATCAAAGGCGGCCTGCTGGTGGATATCGGGGTGCCGGTTTTCCTGCCGGCGAGCCAGGTGGACATCCGCCGGCCGCCGGACATCGCGGACTACATCGGTCGGGATATCAAGTGCAAGATTCTCAAGATCGACGTGGGCCGGCGAAACATCGTGGTGAGCCGACGCCGTCTCATCGAGGAGCAGCGAGAGGAAAGCAAGCGACAACTGCTCCAGGAGGTCCAGGTGGGCGAGCTTCGCCGGGGCGTGGTGAAGAACCTGGCGGACTTCGGGGCGTTCGTCGACCTCGGCGGGCTGGACGGGCTGCTGCACATCACCGACATGAGCTGGAGCCGTATCAACCATCCCTCGGACATGGTGAAAGTCGAACAGGAGATCGAGGTGGTGGTCCTGAACGTCGATCAGAAGAAGGAAAGGATTGCCCTCGGCCTGAAGCAGAAGTTCCCGAGCCCATGGGAGAACGTGGAAGAGAAGTATCCCATCGGCTCCAAGGTGAGCGGAGAGGCCGTCAACATCGTCAATTACGGCGCGTTCGTGAAGCTCGAGGACGGCATCGAGGGCCTGGTTCACATCAGCGAAATGTCGTGGACCCGGCGGGTGAATCACCCGTCGGAGGTGGTTCAGGTCGGCGACGAGGTGGAGGTGGTCGTTCTCGACATCAACAAGGAAAAGCAGGAAATCAGCCTGGGCATCAAGCAAACCGAGGTGAATCCCTGGACGCTGGTGAAAGACAAGTATCCTTCGGGGAGCGTGATCGAGGGAACCGTGCGGAACCTGACGAGCTACGGGGCCTTCGTTGAAATCGAGGAGGGAATCGACGGGCTGCTGCACGTCAGTGACATGTCGTGGACCCGGAAGGTCGGTCATCCCAGCGAGGTGGTCAAGAAGGGCGACACGGTCAAGACGGTCGTACTGAACGTTGACCAGGACAAGAAGCGCGTGGCCCTCGGGCTGAAACAACTCGAAGAGGATCCCTGGGAGACGAAGATTCCGTCGAAGTACGTCGCCGGAGAAATCGTAAAGGGCCAGGTGACCAAGGTTACGAACTTCGGCGTTTTCGTGGAACTGGAGGACGATCTGGAGGGGTTGCTCCACGTGAGCGAGTTGGCCGATCACAAGGTGGAGAACCCGGAGGACGTCGTCGAGGTCGGCCAGGAGCTGGAGGTCAAGATCCTGCGCGTCGATCCCGAGGAGCGAAAGATCGGGCTGTCCCTGAAGCGTGTCCAGTGGGCGGCCGAGGATGCCGAGCAGGAGGAGCCGAAGGCCGAACCGAAGCACGAGCGAGCCCGGCTCGGCGGGTTGCAGAGTTCCGGCGGAGACGTCGACAGCATGGTCAGCGACGTCTTGCTCGGGGCACCGGTCGTGCGGGAGGACGTCGACGAGTCCGAGGGATCGGAAGAAGCAAAGCCGACCGAGGAACAGGAAAAGCCGGTCGCCGAGGAGGAACCGGAGGAGCAGAAGACGAAGGTCGGCGCGGAAGACGCGGAGCAGGCGTCGGAAGCCACCGAGGAAGCCGGCGAATCGGAAGGCGAGGGCGAGAACGAGGAAGACGAGCCAGCGGATGCCTGATCAGTGCGGTTTGTCCGTACATTGAGTGGGCGTCGGCCACGGACACCTGGGCTGGAGTCGTTCGGCGTGTGGCTCACCGGGATGTACGCCGCAGCGTGGCGCGATAAAAAGGGGGATTTTGGGGGAAATTGTTAAGCTTCTGTTGCACCGCGACTTAGGCTGCAAAAAAGTCGGGAATTCCTATTGCCAGAGGCACCCGCGAGCGAATACAATACTGAGGGTTGAGGTAGGTGGCTTGGGCCTGCCTCGAACAAATCGCAGCGATCCTTTCTGCAGTTCTCTCCTTCAGACGGGAGAGGGATTTTGAGCAACTCGCCGTGCAAACAGAGGAGCCACCGGAGCAGGTCTTGTCGGTCGGCTCCGGGGATATGACAGACGACGAGGGGGTCTGGTCATATGGAGTCCGGTCTTCAGCTCTATCTCCGTGAGATCAACCGAGCCAAGCTTTTGGCCGCCACGGAAGAGCAGGAGTTGTCCCGGCGTGTCCGCAAGGGCGACATGCGGGCCCGGGACGAGATGATTCGAAGCAACCTGAGACTCGTCGTCAACATCGCCAAGAACTATTGCAACCGGGGGCTCTTGTTCCTCGACCTGATCGAGGAGGGCAACCTCGGTCTGCTGCGGGCCGTCGAGAAGTTCGATCCGTCCATGGGGTGCCGATTCTCCACGTACGCGAGCTGGTGGATTCGGCAATCCATCAAGCGCAGCCTGATGAGCAGCACTCGACCGATCGAGATTCCGGCGTACATGGTCGAGATGATCAGCAAGTGGCGGCGCGTCGTGCAGAAGCTGGAGGGAGAGCTGGGACGCCCACCCACCACCGATGAAGTCTCTGGGGAGATGTCGCTTCCCTTGAAGAAAGCCGCTCTGATCGCCCGCGTCACACGTGCCTTTTCGACGCCCGTCCGCCACTCCTACGATGACGAGGGCATGCAACTGTCGGAGATGCTGGCCGACGAGCGTGCCAAGGATCCCGCCGAGGCCGTGTTCGACAACCACCGGTCCGAGATCGTGGCCGAATTGCTCAACAGCATCGACAACCGGGCCGCCAGAATCCTTCGCCTTCGGTTCGGCCTCGACGGCGGGGAGCCCATGACGCTGAAGGAAATCGGCCGCAGAGTCGGCCTGACCCGCGAGCGTGTTCGCCAGATCGAGCGGGATGCCTTGCAGCGAATCAGCGAGGCGATTGCACGCAAAGAGGGTGAATACGACGAAGAGGAGGCCGAGGTCTCCGGCCGGGAATCGTAAGCTCGCCTGCTTTTTTCTCCGAACGAAGAATCGTCGAAGGAGCCCCCATGGACAAGCAGCTGCGCCGGTTCAAAGCGTGCATTCGGAACGTCCCGGACTTTCCCAAGCCCGGCATCGTCTTTCGCGACATTACCCCCTTGATTCGCGACCCCGAAGCCCTGCGCGGCGTGGTCCGGCGCATGGCGGACCTGTTTCGGGAGCAATGCGTTGACCTCGTGGTCGGCATTGAGTCTCGAGGGTTCATCTTCGGGCCGGCGGTCGCCATGGAACTCGGCGTCGGGTTCGTTCCGTTGCGCAAGCCCGGGAAACTACCGGCCGAGACGGTCAAGGAAACCTACGAACTGGAGTACGGCACCGACGCGGTGGAGATCCACGCCGACGCCGTGGAACCCGGGCAGAAAGTGCTCCTGCTGGACGACCTGCTGGCCACCGGCGGGACCATGGCCGCCTCCTGCCGACTCATCGAGCGGCTTGGGGGCGAGGTGGCCGGCGTAGTGTTCCTGGTTGAACTCGATTTCCTGAAAGGCCGGTCGAAGCTCGCACGGTACAACCCCGTTTCGCTTCTTCATTACGAAAGCGAGTAAACTCTCCAGGCGGGCCGGGTTGCCGGAATCGGTGGTTTTTCGGCGCGGCGGCTTATCGATCGGCGCCTCGGGCCGCACGCTCTTTCGCCTTGTTTCGCGTGGATTTCTTGCGCGCCGCTTTGTGCCTTCTGGAAGAGCTCTTCCGGCCCCTGGATTGGTCGGCCAGGGCGAGCGGCAAAACCTCTTCCATCCGCTTGACGAAGTGAAACGTGGTTTTCTTGCGGATTTCCGGCGGGATGTCGCCAAGGTCTTTCGCATTCCGCTCAGGAAGAATGACCGTTCGGATGCCCGCCTGCGAGGCCGCCAGAACCTTCTCCTTGATCCCTCCAACCGGCAGCACCATGCCGCGAAGCGTGATTTCCCCGGTCATGGCGACGTTGCTTCGCACCGGACGCCCGGAGACGAGCGAAAACATTGATGTGAAGATGGTTACTCCGGCTGAAGGGCCGTCTTTAGGAATGGCCCCTGCGGGAACGTGAACGTGAATGTCCTTTCCTCGCAGCACCTGGGGCTCCACGGCGAGGTCTGAGGCCTTACTCCGGATGTACGAAAGGGCGGCCTGGGCGCTCTCGCGCATCACGTCGCCGAGCTGGCCGGTCAGGATCAGTTTACCGGTTCCCTGCATACTGGTGCTTTCGATGAACAAAATGTCCCCACCCACCGGTGTCCAGCCAAGGCCCGTGGCCACGCCCGGGACACTCGTTCGTTCGGCCACGTCGGGCAGGAATCGCGCCGGGCCGAGGTATTCTTCGACGTCGGGTTCTTTGATGCTGATCTTGGGAACGGCGTCTTTGCCCTCCGCGATGCGTCGCGCGACGCCGCGGCACACTGCACTGATTTCGCGTTCCAGGTTTCGCACGCCGGCCTCGCGGGTGTAGTGCCGGATGATTTCACGCAGGCCGGAAGCATTGATGCGGAGCTGGGACTTCTTCAGACCGTGACTCTCCAGGTTACGGGGCACGAGGTACCGCCTGGCGATCTGGAGCTTCTCGTTCTCGGTGTAGCCGGGCAGTGCAATGACTTCCATCCGGTCGCGAAGCGGCGCGGGAACCGTGTCGATGACGTTTGCCGTCGTAACGAACATCGTTTTCGACAAGTCGAAGGGGACGCCCAGGTAATTGTCCGTGAAGGTGGCATTCTGCTCCGGGTCCAGCACTTCGAGCAAGGCGCTGGTGGGATTTCCGCGCCAGTCCGCGCCCACTTTGTCGACCTCGTCGAGCATGAAGACGGGGTCGTTCGCGCCGACCTTTCGCATTTCCTGGATGATTCGGCCGGGCATCGCCCCCACATACGTTCTGCGGTGGCCGCGGATTTCGGCTTCGTCGTGAAGGCCTCCCAGGCTCATCCGGACGAACCTGCGACCGGTGGCCCGGGCAATGGATTGGCCGAGACTGGTCTTGCCGACGCCGGGCGGCCCGACGAAACACAGGATGGGCCCCCTGGCATCCTGGCGAAGCTTACGCACGGCCAGGAACTCCAGGATCCGCTGCTTGATCTTCTCCAGTCCGTAATGGTCGGCGTCGAGAATGCGTCGTGCCTTGTCTATTTCCACCGGCCCGCGGGTGGATCGAGCCCAAGGCAGGTCACCGAGGTACTCCAGGTACCCTCGCCCTACGTGAAACTCCGGCGATTGGAGAGACATCGCCTCGAGCCGCTGGAGTTCACGATCGGTTTCTTGGGCCACCTCTGGTGGCAGGTTGGCTCCGTCCAGACGGCGGCGCAGCTCGTCCAGAATCTGCCCGCGCTCATCCTGGATGCCCAGTTCCTGTTGGATGGCCTTGAGCTGCTCGCGCAGGTAGTACTCGCGCTGGGTCTTGTCCATGCTGGTCTTTACGTTGTCCTGGATTCTGCCCGCCAACTCCAGCAGCTCGATTTCGTGGCTGAGCAACTCGGTGGTTTTCTTGAGCCTCCGCCGGACATTCAGCTCTTCCAGGAACGGTTGTTTTCGGTCGGCGTTGTAGTTCAGGTTCGCGATGACGAAGTCGGCGATCTGCCCCGGTTCCTCCAGGTTGTTGACTACCAGGGCGGCCTCGTCCGGAATTTGCGGGGACATGGCAATGAGCTTGGACATCAACTGGCGTGCAGTGACGACCAGGGCGTCGAGCTCCTTGCCCGGCTCCATCTTGTCGGCAAGCGGCGTTACCTCGACGGTGAAGTAGGGCGAATCCGATACCAGCTTTCGCACCCGGGCCCTGGAGATGCCCTGAATCACGGTCGTCTGGGTCCCGTCCGGCATTTTGGTCAGCTTCAGAATTCGGACGATGCATCCTGTGCGGTAGGTGGCATTGAACCGCGGGTCCTCGTCCGCCGTGTCCTTTTGGGCCGACACGAAGAAGATATTCTCGTCGGTTTTCGCTGCCTGCTGGGTGAGTTCGAGGGACTTGGCCCGACCTACTGCCAGGCTTTGCACCATGCCGGGAAAGATCACCAGGTTTCGCAAAGGCATCAAACCCAGGCGCGCGGGAGATGTCTCCGAGCCCGTTTTCGGACGGCGGGGTGTGCGAACGCGCCCGCTATTTCTGCTCGTCGGCTCTTCTGCCATGGCCTACCCCGCACTGTCCGCGACGTCAAGCCGGTCGGCGTCGGGCGTTGTCTTGGGGATACGAATCTCAAGGAGCCCGGCCTCGTAAGTCGCGGACACCTTGTCCGCCACCGGCTCGAAAGGCAAACCAAGCTTCCGGAAAAATCCGCCGCGCGTAATCTCCATCTGGTGAAGTTGAACCTGGTCATCCACGGGGCCCAGTGCCCGATGGCCGCTGAGAGACAGCGCCCGGCCCTCTATGGTGACGTTGATGTCCTCTTTGCGCATGCCGGCCAACTCCGCGACTACCCGGATTTCGCGCTCGCATTCCACGACGTCCACGGAAGGTTCCCACCGTCCCGCGGCATCCCCGCGAAACCCGGCGTGCATCCATTCTTCCATCATCTGGTTCATTTGCCGGGCGAGCTGCCACATATCCCGATTGAGCCGGCTGTCCTCATTCGCCATGGTCCGTTCCTTCCGGGAATGCGACGCAGCGTTCGCCGGCCGCGACGGTTTTCCCATTCACGGGTCTCCCGCGTGTAAGGCTCCCTGGTTTTGCCGGCCGCTTAGGCGTCAGTCTCCGACGTCGATTCGGACATGCTTCGGCCTGGCCTCTTCCTGTTTCGGCAGCGTGATCTCGATGACACCGTTGTGAGCCTTGGCCTCCGCTGCGTCGCTGACGACTGCCGCGGGAAGTTGGACGTTGCGGGCAAAGGTGCCGTATTGTCTTTCCACCCGGTGAAACGTCTCGCCCTCCAGCTTCTCCCCCTCGGGCTTCTCACCCTTGATCGTCAGAACATTGTTCTCGACCGTCAGCTCAAGCTTCTCGGGGTCCACCCCGGCGATCTCCGCTCGCACGTGCACGGTCTCAGGCGTCTCGGAGACGTCCACGCGAGGTGCCCACCGGCCGAGTTGCATCGGCTCGAGCTGGCCCGACCAGAAGCGATCGAACAACTGGTTGAATTCCCGGCGCAGTGAGTCGGCCAAGGCGTTCTGGGTCCCGAACTTCCACGGTAATAGTTCCTGCATGGCACCTCTCCTTGTGCATCGTTAAGGCCGCTTCGGTTGCGGTTCCGGGGCGGCCGAACCGGCCATGTCACTCCGAGCGAACGGGAATCCGCTTCGGTTTTGCCCGCTCCGCGCGTGGAATGCGAATAGTAACCACTCCCGACTTCAGAGATGCATCAACCCGGTCCGCGACGAAGTCGCGGGGAATCTGAAATTGGCGGTAGTAGTCGCCTGACAGGAACTCCTGTTGCACGGTCTCCATTCCGGCTTCTTCCCGGGAGGCGACCTTTCCGGATAGGGTAAGCACGCCCTCGGCGACGGTAACCTCAAGGCCTCCGGAGTCGACACCGGGCATGTCCGCGATCAGGATCAAGTCGTCCTGGGTCTCGAAGGCGTCCACGGCCGGGAGAAAGTATTCCTTGGGAGTGCCGGCATGACTCTGGGTTGCATTCGTCATCATTGTGTGTTCCTCCATCACTGGTGGTTCCGTCCGGGTCACTCGGACACCTGGACAGTCACCGTTTTGGGTTTATCCTCTTGAGCCTTGGGGAGCCGAATGATCAACACGCCGTTCTCGTACCGCGCGTCGATGTCCTCGCCCTGCACGCTCGATGGGACCGTGATGGCCCGGTTGAATGCCCCGTAGCCGCGCTCGTGAATGTGAACCCGCGTGTCTTCGTCGGGCTCCACGGCCGGGCGTTCCCCCTTGATCGTCAAGACGTCGTGCGTCAGGGAAACGTCAAGGCTGTTCGGGTCGGCCCCCGGCAGTTCGCATTCGACCAGAACCTGGTCTTCCCCCTCGGAGATGTTGACCGGAGGGCAGGCCCGCTGCAACAGCCCGCGTCCCAGGCTCCGTCCGTGAGATACGACGGAGTCGAAGAGGCTGTTGATCTCGCGCTGAAGCTCCCCGAACGGACCGTGTCTGGCTTCGAAAAGTCTTCCGAACGGCATGGCAGATTCCTCCCTTCCCTGGATAGTGGGTTTTGAAGCAGTTTACCGTTGTGCAAAGCCTGTGCCACGGTTCGAGAAAGCCCACCGGGCGACCGGCTGGGCCCAGCATGCAGGGCAGGCCTGTCAAATCGGCAGGGCGTGCTCCTTCGCAGCCTTCGTCCTGCCAGATTGGCACCGCACGCCGGGGGCCGTGTCGCCTGGCGCCCGGGCGCCCAATGGCGAAATCCCGATACGCGCCCTCGACTTACGCCAGGCATATGACAGTGGAATTTCCAAAGCCCTGGCGACTTGCTGACCGATGACAAAGGGGAGGCGGGGCTATGAGCTCCCCATGCAGCAGAATTCCCTCCAAGTAGGATGTGCGAATCGATGGAACTGGAAACACTCCTTGAAGATGCGTCGAGGATTCCCGCGGCACCGGGAGTGGCCATGGAACTCTCCCAGCTCTGCCGCGAAGCAGACACGAGCGTGGAGCATCTGGTTTCGGTATTGAAGTGCGATCCGAGCCTGACGGCCAAGGTGCTTCGGATGGCCAACAGCGCCTATTTCGCGGCGCGGCACGAGATCGCGGATCTCGGCGAGGCGATCATCCGCCTGGGGCTCCGCCGTGTTCAGATCATGAGCCTGGCCTTCTGCGTCATGGAGAGAACCACTCAGGCTTCCGACAAGGCCGGCGGATTCGATTACACGTACTTCTGGAACCACGCGCTGGTCACGGGCACTTTTGCCGACGTCATTGCGAACTCCCGGAGGATATCCCGTTGTGTCGAGGCGATGGTGGCCGGCCTCCTGCAGGACATCGGCGTGTTGGTTCTGCAGACGGCCATACCGCGCGAGTACCGGCAGATCGTGAAAGAACGTCGTAAGTCCGAGGAATCGCTGCACATCAAGGAAACGCGGCGCCTCGGGTTTAACCACATGCAGGCCGGCGAATTGCTCTTGCGGCGCTGGCACATTCCGGATTCCGTATGCCTCGTTGCGGGAAACCATCACAACCCTGAGGCCGTACAGGACGCCGACGATGGCATCTACGAACTGACGTGCGTCTGCCAGGTCGGCGCGGCCGTCGGGAAGTATCTCACACACGAGGTCGGTCGGCCGAAAATGCTCTCGGATGCCGCAAACCTTGCCGAGGAACATCTTCAGATCGACCGCGAGGATTTCCAGAACCTCCTGGCGCTGGTCCGCATGAAGTTGGACGCCTCGGCGCAGATGTTCGACGTGCAGCTTGACGACCTGGTGATCCGCCGGCTGGACGCAGCCATTCGGGACCGGATCGCCGAGCGTGTGATGGAATTGTCGGAGGGGCCTGACCAACTCTAGGGGCAGCGGGCCGAAAGCCTCATCGTCATCGCCGCGCGGGGCGGGTGGGCACGCTTTGGGCTCGTGGAAACAGCTCAATGCGGAAACGGCGCTTACCGCGACTCTTGTTTCCAGAGACCGGCTCGCAGGGGCGGAGAGCAAAGGTCAGTCGGCCGCCACGTTGATGCGTCTTGGAAGCTTCGAGGGGAGGGGGACTGTTTCGGTGCGCAAATCGTTCCAAACACTTTACGGCGTGGCCCTTACGGTTGTTTTCGTGGCGGGGTGCGCGGACAAGAACGAGCCGACGGACTACGCCAGACCGCTTCCTCCGGGCGCGCACGCGCTGAGGAAACTCACGGACCCTGAGATGTTTCCGGATTTCGCCGCGGGTTTCTCCCAGGATTCCGAGGCACTTGTCGCGGCGGTGGACTACAGCCTGGACTACCTGGCTCACCCGTCCAGCGTCAATTACTTTCCCATCCAGGAGATCACCCACCAGCGCGTGGTGGAGAGCCTGCAGGCCTTTCGGACGCTGGTCCTTTCATGCGCCTCCCCGGAGGAGTTCGAGCGGCGCGTGCTCCAGCGGTTCGACGTGTACCAGTCCGTAGGATGTGACGGCCGGGGCACGGTGCTTTTCACCGGCTATTACCAGCCGATCCTCGACGGCAGCCTGGAGCCGACCGAGGAATTCCGATACCCGTTGTTTATGCTGCCTGGCGACCTTGTGAAGGACGAGGAAGGCCGGTGTCTGGGCCGCCGGACGCCCGACGGGCGCCTGATGCCTTATCCGACTCGCCGGGAGCTCGAGACGGGCTCGTTGCTGGACGGACTGGAGCTGGTCTACCTGAAGGATCCCTTCGACGCCTACCTGTGCCACGTCCAGGGCTCGGCGAAAATTCGTCTGCCGGACGGAGGCTTCTTCGAGGTCGGCTACGCGGGAAAGAACGGGCGACCCTACACGAGCGTGAGCCAGCTGCTGATCGAAGACGGGAAAATCGACCCGGCGAAACGGTCACTGGCCACGGTGCAACAATACTTCCGCGAGCATCCGGGTGACACGGAGTATTATTGCCGGCAGAATGAATCGTTTATCTTCTTCCACGAGGCCGGTGGCGGACCGCGCGGAAGCCTGAACGTTCCCGTTACGCCATACCGCTCGCTTGCCACGGACAAGTCGGTCTTCCCGCGAGGAGCCCTGACCTACGTGATGACCCACGTCCCGGCGCGTCGTGGTAAGGTGCTGGTCGGCGAGCCGTTCCGCCAGTTCATGCTGGACCAGGACACGGGCGGAGCCATTCGTGCCGCGGGTCGTGCGGACATCTACCTCGGCATCGGTCACCAGGCGGGACAGATTGCGGGCTGGACCGTCAACGAGGGGAAGCTCTACTATCTTCTCTTGAAGAGCGATGATCCGTCTGTGGCCACCGTCGCCCCGTAAACGGACCTTCGGCCCGCAAGTCGTTTGGCGAGGGGACGTGGGGCTCGTGCATCGCCCACTCTGATTACGGGATTAACGGTTCATCTGGGGATCCGTGGGAAGATGTGCGGGACCGGGAGTGGCCTCGGGGAACGGTTCCCGTTTCTCCGGAAGCGGGTCCTCCACGTATTCCAGCAGGACGCCGATGAAGGCGTCGACACGTTTCCGGTAACTCACGTTAAGGGCGGCACGCAAAACCTGGCGCAGAATAACCCGGTCGGCGTGGGTTCCTTCGGTCGGCCGGGCGGTGTCCAGCCAGCGGGGATTCTTCTGCGACTGGGTCCAGAACGCGGCCCACTCGCTGGTTCCGCCACCCCACTGAGCGATGCGGTCGAGCGTGGTGAGCTCCCGGTCGTAGTTCGGCAGGTCGAGCTTCCGTTCGACGTATTTGCTGGTCCGTACCTTGATGCAGTGAAACGAGAACCCTCGCTCCTTTGTGCCCGTAACCAGTTTACGAATCTCCTCCAGCGAATCCTCCTTTGGTGGAGCGTCGCTCATGACGACGACCACGCGGGAGGCCCTGGGGCTGGGCGACCACTGCTGGTGCTGAACCATGGCCGTGAGGGCCTCAAGCACCGCCTCCGGGATGTCGCCGCCGCCTTTGGGCCGTTCCGGGGCGAGACGTTTCTGCAGTTCCGCCGCCTGCGCCGTCAGGGGAATGTTTCGCGTGACGTACTTGTCCCCCTTGTCGCGGTAAAGCGTGACCCCGATGCGCGGTTCGCGGCTGATAAGCTCGAACGCCCGCATCATCTTGACGACGTCGCGTTTGATCCAGTTCAGCGGCCGGCGCATTGAGCCCGTGGTGTCGAGTGCCAGGCCGACGTCGAGCTGGTCCAGGTGAAACCGGCGCATTTCCAGGTCCTGACGCCATTTCCTGTCGGCGGTGTCGGTGATCTTTTCGCCCGGGGGCATGATCTCGCCCCCGCCGGTATAGGGTCCGCACTCCGAGGACTTCCGCTCCTCGAAGGTCTGATCCTTGAACCAGCGCATCCAACGCTGGTACGTGGTGCGCCACATCGTGTTGGAACTCTCCATGCGGAGCTTCCCGTGAGAGGGAATCTCGTCGGTGAGACGCCGCAGAACGAGCTCCGCCCGGTAGGCGTCGTCGAGGGTCTTCATCCGCTCGATGAGCCAGCGTACGAGCTCGCCGCACTGCCATCGCTCGATCGTGTCGCCCAGGGCCCACAGGGTGCGGATGTCGCTGGGGTTGATCGAATTCGTGTTCTGGAAAACGCGCTTGATCCAGCGCTTGTTCTCCGGGGTGGGGCCGCCTTCGGCGAGGAGTCCGACCAGGCCGAGGCGCATCTCGCCGCGGAGAATGTTTTTCTCCGCAAACTCCATGCCCCGGCGCTTCCAGAGCGCGCGGTGACGTGGTATGAGCCGGCCCTGCCGGGCGTGCAGCGCTTCCCACGCGTAGAGCCGAACGATCGGGGCCCGGTCGTCCTCCATGACGCCGATCAGTTTTCTGGCGCTTCGCGGGTCGTCGATCATTGCCAGTCCGATGACAGCCATGGAGCGTGCAATCCAGTCGGGGCTCTGAAGGTGCCGATCGTACATGCGCAGGTAGTGGCGGAGAAACGTCCGGATGGCTTCGGGGGTCTGCGAATACGAGAGCGGCTTGCCGGGCGTTCCACCTTCATCCCGGTCGGAAGGTTCGTCCGCCCGTTCTTGTTCCGGAGTCGGCTCCGGGACCTCGGGGACTCCGGGGGCGGGGGAGCTCCTGGTGTCGGATGGCGTTTCAGGGGCCTCGTCCGCTATGGCGGCGGATGCGCCGAGCAACAATCCGGTCAGCAACAGCGTGGCCCGGAGGGGATGTCTCATGACCGATCTCCGACACAGACCCCGGCAAGAGGATACAAGTTCCGTCCAGCTTCCGGTATTTTAAGTCTTCGGACGGGGATTTGTTGCGTCTAAAAGCGGTCGGGGCTTATTGGACCGTTCCTTCGTTGGTCTTTTGGGAGGGGAAGCAAGGAGCCTGCCGAGACGGGTCGGCACGCAGCGCAGACGGCCTCGGCCCGGGTTCGCTTCAATCGTGTCTGCCCGGATCGATTTCCCGGGCGATATCGCGGAACTCGTCCGGGGAGATCTCGGACATGTCCTTGCCGCGGCGCTCCAGTTCCTCGGTGAATCGGATCGCCTTCTCCTGCATCCGCTCGTGGGTGTCGGAGCTTCCCCCGAGAAGGTAGAAATCCTTGCCTCGGGTGATTCGTTTGTGGCCATCGGTGTTATCCAGGCCCAGCCCGAGCAGAAGAGCGTGGGGTATTGTCGGATCGCTCCTATCGGTCATCCCGGGCTCCCAACCGCATGATCCCGACACAATGCTCGTTCACCGGAAAAAGCACGTCCTGCATTATAATTCCGACAGTCAGCGCCGTCAAAGTGAATTAAAATGCATGAAGTGCCCCTCCGCCGTAAAGTTGCTCCCGCTCGTTGCCGATAAGTTCTCTGTCGGATACGAGCCTGGGGCCACACGAGCATCCTTGCCGGATCGTTCGCGCTGAGGCGCTTTGCGCGACGGGAGTGGGCGGATCATCCGTGGGGGCCCTTCCTGAGTAGGTTTTCGCACAATAGGAAACGCCATGCGGAAGAAGGCCGAGGCGATCGTGGCGGCTTGCCAGACCCTGCCGACGGTTCCCGCTATTGCCCTGGAAGTCCTTCGACTCTCGCGGGACGAGGACGTGGACCTGCGGCAGATCGCGGACGTCCTTTCCCGGGACGTGGCCCTGAGCGGGCGTATCCTTCGCGTATGCAACAGCAGTTTCTATGGACTTTCGCGGAAAGTGGGCACCGTGAGCCAGGCGGTGGTGATGTTGGGCCTCGCGAACGTCAAGACCCTGGCGCTGGGTTTCTCGCTGATGTCGGACATCGCCCGGAACGGGGCCGGCGGCATGGACATGCAGGCGTACTGGCGGAGAAGCCTGCACCAGGCCGTGGCGGCGCGCACCTTCGCCGAGCAAAAGTTGCCGGTCTTGCGGGAAGAGGCGTTCACGGCCGGGCTGCTTGCGGACGTCGGGCTTATCGCGATGAACAAGGCCTTCGGCGAAGACTGCGAGCCGTTCTGCATCGGCGAACATGCCGACCACGTGAACCTGTACGAGAAGGAGCGAGAGCTCCTCCAGACCGACCACCAGGAAGTCGGCGCGGTGATGGCCGATTCATGGCACCTGCCGGAGCTTCTGGTCGTTTCGATCGCGAACCACCATTTTCCCGACCGTTGCGGTGACGTAGATCCGATGGTGAGCGACCTCGCCCGGATCGTGTTCATGGGGAACCTGTGCGCCGAAGCCATGTGCGGAAGCCGGACGAAAGAGGCTGTCGAGCAGTTCGAGGAGGCGGCGCGGGAGTATCTGGGTCTTGAAAGAGATCCGTGCAGGCTACTGGTCGAGAACCTCCATCGCGATGCCCAGGAGGCGGGGAATCTTCTTGAGATCGACTTGCCCGAGGGAACCAGTTATGCGGAGATCGTGCAGCAGGCGAACGAGGAACTCACCCGGCTGACGCTGCAGTCGCAGCAGCAGGCGGAGCAGATCGAACGACGGCAGCGCGAGGCGGCATCCCGCCTCGAGAAGCTCGAACAGGCCAATCGGACGCTTGCCCAGAACGCCAATCAGGATCCGCTAACCGGCGTCTACAACCGGCGCTTCATGGAGGCATTTCTCGAGAGGGAAATCGCCAGGGCGCAACGGTTCAGCCGGTCCCTGAGCGTCCTGTTTATCGACGTCGATCACTTCAAGGAGGTCAATGACCGGTACGGGCACCAGGTGGGCGACACCGTTCTCCAGCAGATCGCCCAGCTCCTGAAGGCCGGCACGCGCGAGGTGGATTGCCTCTGCCGATTCGGCGGGGAAGAGTTCGTCATGACGCTGCCGGAGACCGACCTCATGGGTGCGAACCAGTTGGCCGAGAAAATCCGGCGGCTCATCGCCGCATGGAAGTTCAATGGCGCAGCGGAAGAAACACTTCGCGTAACCGTGAGCATCGGCGTGGCCGCGATGAACCCGAGCCGCCCGATGGACAAGGACATCCTGTTGCAGATCGCTGACGAATCGGTCTACTCCGCGAAACGCGAAGGGCGCAATTGCGTCTGTTCACTCCGGAAACGCGTTACCCCGCGCGAGGAAGCGCAGTCGCCCTCCTGACGATAGTAGCCGGCAAAACCAACCTTACACTTCTGTCCGCCATGACACATACGTGTGCCACGCGCGTGTCGTGCGCCTGGGACACGGCGCGATGCGCAAAAAATAATTCCTAGAATGCCCTAATAAGGCTTGACATGGAGCGGTGGATGCTGCTATCAGGGCTTATAAGGTCCGCGTGTATTTGTAGAGGCAGGCTTGAGGGGGGCAATCGACAAGGCCGCCAAGCTATTGTGGCGGCGCGGTCCGGTTGTTCATGATCGGAGAGCTTGAAAATTAGCGCGGGCGAAGCAGTGACGGGATAATTGATGAAGAGGGGCAGGTTGTATCTGTTGGGGATACAACGTGCTGAGATTTACCTTTTGCTCCGAATCTCGCCTCAAGGGTCTTTCCCTGTATTTGAGCGGTGTTCTGACGAAGTCGTTTCCCGAGGCGCGTCGGATTGCGCCTCGTGACAGCGGTACGCATTGTCAACGGGTCGGGGGAGAAAGGGAGGTGTGAAGGCGTTTCAGCCAGCGGGCCGTCCGAGTTGAATCGCACTCGGTTGGGGTTGTTCGAAAGCGCTGGAAGGCGGAGTGTTTCCGTCACCTTTGGGACCGCGGTCAATCTCGGGGCGGCGCGCGACGCTCGGCCGTATCGCCGGGCGCTGAGATGGACGCTGCCGAAAGTTGGGGGCTGACAATGGGCGCAGCTCCCCGGTGAAGTGGAACTTGTTGGGGAATACGTGCGATGCGATACAGAATAGTGACAAGCGCAGTGTTGGCGGGAATATTGGTCGGAGTGCTGTCGTCGGTGACCTTTGCCACCACGACGCAACTGGACCTCACGGACGGGTTCAACATGGACGGTTGGTGCGGTCCCAAGGAAATGCAGGAATGCTACGACGACGGCTCGCACGACCTGGTCGAGCTCTTCGGGGGACTGGACGACGGAAACGGGGCCTACATCATGGGCCAGAGCCAGTGGATGATCGGTAACTCAACGGAAAATGGGTTCGGAGAACCCTATTCTATTTCGGGCCAGTGGTTCCATCCGCAGTGGATCAGCGGAACCGAGGGAGTGCCGGAGGACGGAACGATCTCGGGCACTACGTACACGTACCACGTGGCCTCGACGGAGGGCAATTCCACCCTGTCGGGAGACTGGACCGAAGTTTCGGACCCGTCAACGTACAACGTCAAGTCGAACTGCGCGGTGGTGGGTTCGAAGCACAATACCGGCGACTGGCAGATCGCTTCGGTGACGATCGAGCTGCCTGCGGGCCAGAAGGATCAGTACTCGGACGTCAACTTCTGCCTGGCGGCGATGGACATGGCGGACAAGGCCCGGAACATGCGGATCGTTGCCCTGTACGGCAGCAGTGGGACGGACGAGTCGGTGCTCTACAGCTTCAGCACAACCGACGGAGGGTCGGGCCCGCTGATGACCGACTCCTCCGGAGGCGACGACTTCAACAGCGTTTACACGATGAGCAAGTATTACAGCGCCTCCAGCGGCTCCACGGGCAACATTTCCAGCCAGACGTCGAAAATCTGGGAGTTCAGCAGCGACCAGGCGCTGAACAGCTCGAAAACCCTGTACGGCTTCAAGATCGAAGACACCAACCCGAGCCTGAACTGGAACTCCCGCGGACTGGCCGTCTTCGCCGCCACGGCGACCGTGGCCGAGGACGCGAACCAGGCGCCGGTGGCCGACGCCGGAAGCGACCAGACCGTCAACGACATCGGCGGTGACGACAGCGAGACGGTGACCCTGGACGGTTCGGGCTCCAGCGACTCCGACGGCACGATCTCGAGCTGGGTCTGGAAGGAAGGCGGCCAGCAGATCGCCACCGGCGAGACCACCCAGGTGGACCTCGACTGTGGGACGCACACCATCACCCTGACCGTGACGGACAACGACAGTGCGACCGATACCGACACCTGCGAGGTGGAGGTGAACGCCCTCCCGCTGGCCTACGCCGGCGACGATCAGACCGTCTACGACGAGGACGACAGCGGGGACGAGCAGGTCACCCTTGACGGGTCCACGTCGTACGATCCGGACGGCAGTATCACCAGCTACGTCTGGAAAGAGGGCCAGACGCAACTGGCCACCACCGAGACCGCCCAGGTGACCCTGGATACCGGGCAGCACACCATCACCTTGACAGTGACCGACGACGACAGTGCCACCGACAGCGACGACACGGTGGTAACGGTTAAGGACAACCATCCACCCGAGGCCGATGCCGGGAGCGACCAGGTGGTCGACGACACGAACGACAGCGGGGACGAGCAGGTTACCTTGGATGGTTCCGGGTCTTCCGACAGCGACGGGGCCATCTCCAGCTACGTCTGGAAGGACTACGATGGCACCCAGATCGCCACCGGACAGACGGCCCAGGTAACGCTGGACACGGGCAAAAACGACATCTCACTCATCGTGACCGACGACGACGGCGACACCGACTGCGATGTGGTCCGCGCCTGGGTGGTGCCTGACGGCGATTACTATGTGGACGCCGACAGTGGCGACGACAACAACGACGGGTCGGAGGGCTCCCCCTGGGAGACCATCGACCACGCAGTCAGTAACGTCAGTGCCGGCGACGTAATCCTCGTCAAGGAAGGTATCTACCGGGAGAACGTCCAACTGGGCGCTAGTGGATCGTCCGGCAACGAGATCACCCTGATGGGGTACCCCGGCGAGACGGTGATCGTCAGCGGGGCCGACGAGGTCACCGGCTGGACCCAGTGCACCCAGCAGCAGGCCGACGGGAACCCGAACTACCAGAACATCTACTACGCGGACATCTCGTGGGAGCCCACACGGCTGGCCTGTGAGGGGGCCGACCTGGAGATGGTCCGCAAACCGGACGGGGACTGGTACGTCTGCGACGGCGGCACGACGAGCACGCTGAC
>CAZGEE010000002.1:0-6734 GCA_964525035.1 uncultured Anaerolineales bacterium | reverse complement strand
CTGACCGACTCGACCAACCTCACCGAGGACGACGACTACTGGAACGACGCCACCGTTTTCTTCTGGGATACCAGCAACACGACCCAGTGCGAGGAGACGGTCACCGACTACGACAAGTCGAGCGCCGAGATCACCATTGACGGCACCTGGTTCAGTGGGGGCGTCACGCCCGAGGCCAACGAGGACCGCTACTTCCTCATGAACCGCGTCGCCGAAATGGACGAGGCCGGCGAGTGGGCCGTGGAGGAGGAAGGTTCCGGCTACCGCCTGTTCGCCTGGGTGACCGGCGGCAACGACCCCGACAACTACCTCATGGAAGCCAGCCGACGCGATCGGTTCGCCATCGAGTGGGGCTCCAGATCGTACTGGATCATCGACAATCTGGAGGTGCGTCACCATATGGGCAACGGCGGCATCGGCGGCTACAGCTCCAGTTGCGGAGGCCACAACACTGTGCAGAACTGCCTCATTCACCACAACGACGGCAGTGGAATCTACGGCCGTTACAATGAGTACGGCACGTACCGTCAAAACTGCATCGCCTTCAACGACAGCATCGGCATCTCCATCAGCGACGACGGGCACGTAACCTGCGAGGAGAACGATGTGGTCGGCAGCGGCGTGGACGGCATCCGCATCTGCTCGCCCAACAACACCGTGCAGCGCAACTACGTCCACGGACACATGAAGTGGAGCCATGCCGACAACTTCCAGACCTTTGGCACCGACGAGGACAACAACACACTGGAGGAGAACCTCGTGATCGGCGCCCTCCAGGGCTACATGATGGAAGGCTGCGACGGCACCACGATCAGGAACAACGTGTTCCTCGGCTCGCAGGCCTACATGATCATCATGGGGCACGATAATGCTACCAACACGACGCTCGAGGAAAATACCCTGTGCTACAGCGGCTATGGTCTCTGCAACCACTCGAGCGACGGGTACACCTACGAGGACAACATCCTGTTCCGGGGCAATAGCGGAACCGTCTGGAGCGCCGACTCCAGCGACACCTACTCGAGCGATTACAACTGCTTCTGGCGCGGCGAGGGTATCTCCTCAGATTCCCCGGTCAACTGGCCCGACTGCGACACCTTTGCGGAGTACCAGACCGCCAGCGGCGAGGATGCGAATAGCTACCAGGCCGATCCGCAGTTCGTCAACGCCCCGGAGTTCTTCACCATGGTCGACAGCGATCGGCAGGACGAGTTCACCTCGACGAAGATCTACATCCCGTCCAGCGCGGCCAGCCTGTTCTCGGTCAACGACCACGTGGAGGTCGACTGGGACGGCACGGACCGGACGGTCCAGTCTGTGGGCGACGACTACATCACGTTCTCGCCGGGCGACGAGGCCTTTGCGTTCAAGGCCTCCCAGATCGCGAACTGGGGCAGCACCGACGACTTCACCCTCGACCTGAGTCTGAAGCAGGGGAGTCCGGCGGCCGGCACGGCCAGTGACAGCGGCGACATGGGCTCCAACGTCAACGTCCAGGAGTTCATGCAAGCCGACTTCAACGGCGACGGCCGGCGCGACGTGCCGGACGTGCCGTAGCGAACGCAGGACTCGGATCCTCGTAAAAAGAGCCCCGGCCATCGGGCAGCGGTCTCGAAAACTACCTTCGGGGCCGCTGCCCTTAACGCGCGAGTACCGAACGCCCCGTGGCGGCTTCGGGAAGCGTAATAAGAAAGTGGGCGGGAGCTTCTTGGGCCCCCGCCCGTTCTCTGAGCATTTGCTGATGGAACCGCTTGACGCTACTCGGCGATCTCGTACAGGTGTACCGCGTAGGGATCGAAGGGCTCGCTCAGCTTGCCGCCGCGAACCTGCACGGTCCGATCCTCGCCCAGCACCCGGACCTCCGCGTCTCCCACGCCGGGCACGGTGACCGTCGGCTTCTCCGGCTCGTTGAACATGTTGACCGCGAACACGTACGTTGAGCCCTCGTGCTTCTTTACCATGACGTCCACGCGGCTGCCGAGGGAGTTCTCCACCGCGACGCCCTCTGTGATCGTCGGGCTGTTGAGCACCGGCGCCAGTTCCGTGATCCGCCCGTTGAGTTCCTTCAAGGCGGCGCACATTTCCTCATCCATGAGCAGCCCGGCGCTGGTGTTGCGTGGCAGGGTGAAGTCGTGGCAGAAGTACCCGATCCCACTCGCGCCGTGGATGATCGACATCCACGCCTCGGTCCGGACCTCCGAAGGAGAGGGCTTTTCCGGGCTGTGGATGTGGGTGGTCTCGAGGATGATCCACACCGGTTTCTCGTCGTCGCACCACCGGCGGAGCCGACGCACACCCTTCGCGACGATTGCGAGGCGGTTGTGCCCCTCGGCGCCGGCCCCGATGTTGGTCACCGGGTAGACGTCGAACGACAGGATGTCGGCGGCCGAGGCGTACCCCTTGTAGTGCTCCGGCGTGAGGACGTTGAACCGCTCGTTGGCGACGCCCTGGCCCAGGTTCAGAAACACCGGTCGCGTGGCATCCCCGATGCGCCAGGCCCGGTAGTCGTTCCACGTCTGCGCCCAGTCCGGGGACACGTTGTCCGGTTCGTCGCGGTGCATCCAGGCGATGATCGACGGATCATCCGCGTAGCGCGGGTTGAACGGCATCACCATGTACATGTCGTTCTCGGCGAACCACTCCGAGGCCCGGTCCCAACTCCCCGCCAAGCCGACCAGCGTGTTGACGCCGATCTCCTTGAGCTTCGGAGCCTGCGAATTGCAGTTCTGGAGCCAGGCGGTGATCGGAAAGAAGTCCGGGGCATCGAGCGGGTTGTCCTCCCGCATCTGCAAGGCCGGCACCTTGTCCGCGGCCAGCGGCGGCGGGGGTAGCTCGCGGCGCGCCACCGTGTAGGCCTCCCGACTCAACTCCTTGCCGTCAGCGGCAAGTGTGACCGTGAACCGGTCTCCCTCCGAGAGCCCTCCGAGGGCCTTCCGCCACTCGATCTGCCAACTCTCGCCCGGCTCGATCCGGCGCGCATGCGTCTCGGTTTTCTCGCCGGCGGCCAGCGTGGCCGTCACTTCAACCGGGGCGCTGCCCACGTTCCGCGCGCCGACGCCGTCGGTGACCACCGGCCGGTCGTCGAAGTAGAGCGGCGGGTACTTCCCCGGCGTATTGAAGCCGCCCTGGTAAGCGGTCACTTCCGACGGCGAGGTGTGCTTCTCGCGGTTGAAGCCGAGTGCCCACACGCTGTCGGAGGTGATGTCGCGGTCGAAGGCAGCCGCTTCGATCGAGGCCTCCACCGCCCAGCCGTCCTCGGCGTGGCGGGTCGCCACGTCCATCACGGGCAGCGGGTACACGACCGTCGGCTCGCGCCACGAGTCGGTCGTGAAGGTCCTCACGTAATACTTCCCGTCGCAGGAGAGCATGAGATGGGCGAAATACAATTTCTCCCGCTCGGGGACGATGAATAACTCCACGCAGTCGTTCTGCCACAGATTGGGCGGCTCGGCCTCGCTCTTCAGGTTGCTCATGTCGTCGTCCGGGCACCAGGCCGCGAAGTAGAATCGATTCTCGTCACGGCAGATGCTGCCGACCGTGCCGTAGACGGCGGGTTTGCCACCGTGCGACCACAACTTCATCGGCTGGGCGTGTTCCCATGCTGCGTCGTCGAGCCGGCCGTCAATAACCGGAGCTTTCGCGACCAAGGGCATGGCCAGCGTTCCCTCGGTCCGCACAAGGCCGAGAGGAACCTCCTCGTCCGCCGCGCAGGGGACCGCCCACGCGGCCACCAGCATCACCACCGTGATGGTTTTCGCGTATTCCATCGCAACTCTCCTTAACAGGGTGTTCCGGGCATTCTTCAGAACCGGGCTGCCCACGTGCCCCCGAGACGCTGTGCCAGAGTATACCTCCCTCTGATCTCTCTGGAAACTTACGATTGGGGCCGAAGGCGGATTGCGCCGCTGCGGTTGCCCAATCGGGCCGGTCACGGCGCTCCGGCCGCCTCGGTCACGAGGCTTCATTGATGCGGAGTCCGAGCAGCCGGCGCGCAATTTCAGGTGGCCGAACAGGCTTAAGAGGGTAGAATGGTCGACGCGCGGCTGCGGGCTTTCAGTGGACCATGGATCGGGCAAGAGAGCCAAGACGGGCTTCGAAGGGAGAGGCGTATGCATGACGCGCCGGTGGTATTTCCGAGGGAAGATTGGCAGCAGGCCGAGCCGGCGTCGCAGGGCGTAGACCCCCAGGGCCTCGAGGCGGCGATGGCGAAGCTTCGCGGGATTTCGCTCGATCAGGGGACCGATCAGAGCCTCGTCATTCGCAACGGCTATCTCATCTGGCAAGGGCCGGACATCGACAACATGCACACCGCCTGGTCGTGCACGAAGACGTTCATGAGCACGGCCTTCGGCCTCCTGGCGGACGACGGCAAGTGCACGCTCGACACGGTCGCCGCCGACGTGTTGCCGGTCCTCCGGGACCGTTACCCGACGGTGACCCTGCGACAGTTCGCCAATTTTACCTCGGGCTATGCCGGCGCGGGCCGGGAAGACGAGCCGGGCCAGGAGGCGGCCATCTTCACCCCCGGCGAGCCGCTGTACGACCCGGGCACGATGTTCCATTATTCCCAGTCCTCGGACCAGTTGGCCAACCTGCTGACACGCATCGCAGGCGAACCACTTCGGGGTCTTTTCAGCCGGCGCGTCGCGGACGTCATCGGCATGGACCCGGAGCGATGGCACTGGGGCGACTGGGGTGAGGTGGACGGGCACACCGTGTGCGGCGGGTCCGGGTCCTACGAAAAGGGCATCTTCATCACCGCCCGCGAAATGGCCCGGATGGGCTGGCTCTACGCCAACGGTGGCACGTGGGACGGCCGGCAGGTGCTGAGCGGCGAGTGGATGGCCGAGGCGCTCCGGACCCAGGTGGCCGCTTCGGTTCCGCCTTATGACCCGGACGGGTGGTACGTGCGGCTGCCGGGGAGCTATGGTGTGAACGTCTGGCTCAACGGGATCACACCGGACGGTCGGCGGATGTGGCCCGATGCCCCAGCGGGCGTGTCCGTCATTCAGGGGAACAATAACAATTTCTGCTTCGCAATTCCCGAGTGGCGGATGGTCCTGGTGCGGATGGGCACGGACGGCCGTATCAACAACGACCGCTACACCGAGGTATTCGCCCTCCTGCGCGAGGCGCTGGAGGATGTAGCCTGAGCCGGCCATGCCCGGTTACAGCGAACGCCGTTGACGCTCCTGCGGGCCGATCGTATGATGAAAAGCGCTTCAACGGAACCGGGGCCCTTAGCTCAGTGGGTTAGAGCAGCGGACTCATAATCCGCCGGTCGCAGGTTCGAGTCCTGCAGGGCCCACCAGATCCATCATGCGGCCGCGAAGCCGGGGCACGCCGGCGACCTCCCACCACTAGGCTGCCTGCGTTTGAAGAAGGCGATGGCTGTAACGGAGAGACTTTATGACTGCGGAGGCCGTTCTCCTTCTGGGGCCGACCGGGAGCGGCAAGACGCCTTTGGGGGACCTGCTGGTACGGCGTGGGCTTGGAGGAAGACCGTGCCGGCATTTCGATTTCGGCGCCAGGCTGCGTGGCGTGGCAGAGGGCGGCTGGGAGCCGGAAGGGCTGACCTTTGAGGAGCGCGCAACGGTGTGCCGGGTGGTCCGTGACGGGGCGTTGCTGGAGGACTCCGAGTTTCCCATTGCCGGAAAGTTGCTCTCAGCATTCTTGGAACAACCTCCACTGGGGGACGGGGAAGTGGTGGTGATGAACGGGCTTCCCCGGCACGTGGGGCAGGCACGCGACCTGGAAGCCCTTCTCGAGGTCCGCGCTGTGGTGGAGCTCGCCTGCCCGGCAGAGACGGTGCTGGAACGCATCCGGGGGAACACGGGCGGGGACCGGTCCGAGCGCCGGGACGATGATCTTGGGGCCGTGCGTCGGCGATTGCGGATCTACCGCCAGAGGACAAGCCGGTTGGTCGAGTATTATCGGGAGCGCGGCATTGCCATAATTTCTCTGCCGGTGGAGAGTACCACGGACGCGGAAGCGATTTGGCGACAACTCGAGGAACGACTTGAGGCGATATGAGAGGGAGTGTCAGCGCGACAGACACGACACCGGGAGGCGGAATCCGTCGCGGGTCCGCTGGTGGCTGGCGAGCAGATCGACCGCCCGGCTGGTCACCAGGGCGGAGAAGCCGAACCGCTGCCGCACGGCGTCCATGGAAGCATAGAGACGGGATCGGCGGTGGTAGACGGCTTCGTCGAAGAGCGACATCTGGCGGCCTGTCGGGACGAGGTGAGAAAGGGTTACGCCGACCAGCCGCACTGCGACCCGGCGCGTGTAGGTCTTCGGCAACAGGTCCACCAGGATCGCATAGAGTTCGTCGTCGTGGTCCGACGGCTCGGCTAGGCTTCGGCTTCGGCTCACGGTTCGAAAGTCGGCGTAACGGAGTTTCAGCGACACGGTCTTCGCAAGCAGTTGCCGGCTGCGTAATTGCCGCCCCGCCCGTTGCAACAGGTAGCTGAGCATTGCGATAATGCGGCCCCGGTCGCAGAGGTCCCGCTCGAAGGTGGTTTCCCGGCTGATGGAACGCGGAAGCCCCCGGTCCGGTGAGACCTCGTCGCAGCCCCGACCGTGGGATGCTTCGTGCAGGTAGTCCCCCGCCACGCCAAAGGACTCGACCAACTGCTCGCGCGGGACCGAGGCCAGTCCGCCGATGGTGGTGATGTTGTACCGTTCGAGGCGGCGGGCGGTCTGCGGCCCGACGCCCGGCAGGAAGCGTATCG
>CAZGEE010000001.1:7442-30426 GCA_964525035.1 uncultured Anaerolineales bacterium | reverse complement strand
ATTCTCGCCCACGCCGGGTACGGAAGCCGGCGGGCATGCGAGGGCCTGATCGAGGCCGGGCGGGTCACCGTGGGCGGTGAGGCAATCACGGTGGGCGATAAGGCCGACCCCCGGGAGGACGATATCCGGGTCGACGGGCAGCGTGTAAAGCCCGAGCCGAAGGTCTACTTTGCGCTCCACAAGCCGCCGGGCGTCGTGTGTACGAACTCGGATCCCGAAGGACGCCGGACGGTGCTGGACCTGCTGCCGGACGTGCGACGGCGCGTGTATCCAGTTGGGCGGCTGGATGCCGACAGCCGCGGCCTGTTGATCCTTACGAACGATGGTCGCCTCGCCGAGAAACTGACGCATCCGCGTTACGAGGTCCCGAAGACCTACGAGGCGGAGGTGGAAGGCCGCGTCAGTGGCCAGGCCGTCGAAAAGCTCATCCAGGGAGTCTGGCTCAGCGAGGGGCGGACGAGCCCGGCAGAGATTCGCGTGAAGCGACGGGCATCGAGCCGGTCGCTGCTGGAGGTCACGCTGCGCGAGGGCCGGAACCGGCAGGTCCGGCGGATGCTGGCCAAGTTGCACCACCGAGTGCGGAAGCTGACGCGGACGCGGATCGGACCGGTGACGCTTCGCGGGCTGGGTGTCGGCAAGAGCCGTCGTCTTACGAGGTCGGAGGTCCGCGCCTTGTATGAGGAGGCGGAACGCAGTTCGGGAACAAAGCGGCGTGCGTCACCGCCGCGGCGCAAGGCGAAGCGGAAGCGGAAAGCCAAGGAGGCCGGGCGAAGTCGAAGCAAATGCAGCAAACGAAAATCCGAGCACGGGAAGATTCACGATTTTACAGCCTGAAGGAATAGGCGGAAGGAGCAGGCCGTTGAGCCGCACACAGTTGGAAAGAGCTCGCGACGGCGAAATCACCGACGCGGTCCGGCAGGTCGCCAGGGAAGAGTCCATCGATCCCGAGCAGTTAAGGCAGAGGGTGTGCGAGGGAGCCGTGATTATTCCGGCGAACCGGAACCGCGCGGCCGAGCGATTCTGCGGAATCGGGCGGGGTCTTCGGACCAAGGTGAATGCGAACATCGGGACGAGCATGGACTTTGCGTCGACCGAGAACGAGCTGCAGAAGCTCTCGGCGGTGGTGGAGGCCGGCACCGACGCCGTCATGGACCTCTCGACGGGAGGCGACCTGCGAGCGATTCGCCGACAGTTGATCGATGCCTCCCCGGTGACGATGGGCACGGTTCCGATCTACGAGGCGGCGGCCCTGGCCGCGCACAAGCATCACAACGTCGTGAAAATGACAGGCGACGACATGCTGGACGCCGTGCGACGCCACTGTCAGGACGGCATCGACTTCGTGACGGTGCATTGCGGCGTAACGCGGGAGGTGCTCTCGTGCCTCCGCAACCGGCCCCGGGTGTGCGACATTGTGAGCCGGGGCGGAACGTTCCTCGAAGCCTGGATCGAACACCACGACCAGGAGAATCCGCTCTACGAGCGCTTCGACGAACTGCTGGACATTCTACACGAATACGATGCTGCACTGAGCCTCGGCGACGGGCTGCGTCCGGGATGCCTTGCGGACTCGTGCGACCCGGCCCAGGTGGCGGAGCTGCGCGTGATGTCGGAGCTGGCCCGCCGTGCCATCGACCGGGGGGTCCAGGTGATGCTCGAAGGTCCGGGGCACGTGCCGATCCAGCAGGTGGAGATGCAGGTCCGCATGGAGAAGGAAATGACCGGCGGCCTGCCGTTCTACGTGCTGGGTCCCATCGTCACGGACGTGGCCCCGGGCTACGACCACATCACCAGCGCCATCGGTGGGGCCCTGGCCGGCGCGGCCGGCGCCGACTTTCTCTGCTACGTCACGCCCGCGGAGCACCTGTCGCTCCCGGGGGCTGAGGAGGCTCGGCAGGGCGTCATGGCGGCGCGGATCGCCGCGCACGCAGCCGACATCGCCAAGGGGGTGCCTGGCGCGGCCGAATGGGACCGCCGGATCAGTGAGGCCCGCGCCGCGCAGGACTGGGACTTGCAGATCCGTGAGTCGCTCGATCCGGAACGCGCGGAGAAAGGTCGCGGCGCGGTCGCGGCCCACAGCGCCGACGTGTGCAGCATGTGCGGGGACTATTGTGTCTTCAAGGTGCGAAAACGCGTCCGCGAGGAGCGTGCCGCGGCAGCGCGGAGAAGCTGAGTCACTGCGATTCACTCGCGTGGATGGGGGAAGGGCAAGTGCTGCGACGTCAGTCGTTGGACGCAACGGGCCTGAGCAGGAAAAGCACCTCGCGGTTGCCCCCGGAACCGCGAATGGGAGAGAAGACTTCTCCCTCGATTTCAGCGTCGCACTGGTGGATTGATTCCCGGACGCGGTCGAGGATTGCCGGCAGGTAGTCCGGGACCACCACCCCACCTTGCCGCTCGTAGTCCATGGACTCGTACTGCGGCTTGATCAGCGCGATGACGCGCCCGTCTTTGTCCAACAGGTCGAGCGCCCGGGGGAGAATCCGCCGCTGCGGCGTCCACCCGACGTCGATGGTTACCAGCTGAACCTTCTCCGGCAACTCGACGTGCATCGCGTTGGTCCTCTCCATGGGCACCACGCGCTCGTCGCGCCGGAGCTTCCAAGCCAAAATGCCGTAGGACGTGTCGACGGAGTACACCTTTCGGGCCCCGTGCTGGAGCAAACAGTCGACGAAGCCTCCGACGTGACTGCCAAGATCGGCGCAGACTTTACCTTCCGGGCTGAATCCGAACCCCGTGAGGGCCTGATGGAGTTTCAGCCCGGCGCGCGTGACGAAACGCCGTTGTTCCAGTGTGTCAGCCATGACGTGCCATTTCGACTTCCCCTATCCGCTTATTATATCCCGGCCCGGGGTCGGGGTGAAGGGGCTTGCCAGCTTGTTTCTGTGGGCCATAATGCTTGGCCTGGAATAGGAACTCGGGGCAGGGGGTATTGCATGGCCAAGGTCCACTTCATCCGGTTTCGCGTCCGCTATGCCGAGGTGGATCGCATGGGGCAGGTTCACAGCAGCCGCTTCCCGGTCTACATGGAGATGGGGCGAACCGAGATGCTCCGGGCGACGGGCTTGACGTACCGGGGCCTGGAGGCGGAGGGGGTCCTGCTGGTCGTCGCCCGGCTAAGCATCACGTGGCACCAGCCGGCCCGGTACGATGACGTTTTGATTCTGGAGACGACTCTCGACCGGGCCACCACGGCGCGGATCGACCACGGCTATCGATTTACCCGGGAAGGCGTGCTTCTGGCGGAGGGAAAAACTACGCTCGCCTGCGTCTCGGCCGACGGCCGACCCCGTCGTCTCCCGGGGAGCCTCCTGGAGGTCCCGGGGCTCGAAGAATGACTCCTGCCCGGCCCGACCGGTGACCGCGGACCGGCGGCCCATTGCTCAAAGGATGCTGCGCCTAGGTCGAACCGTCGTCTCGAGCCGTGTCGTGGCGTTTCCGTGGCGAACCTCCAACTCCAGCTTAAGGCTGACCACGGCCAGGTCGCCCTTGATTTCGCTGTGTTGTTCGACCGCCTCCAGAGAGAAGTCCACCACGTCGGCCACCAGGAGTGTGCCGTCGGGTGTTTGGCTGGAACGGTACGTCAACGAATCTCCCGACGTACCGTTCCAGACGTACTGGATCGTTTCGCCGTCCGGCATGGTAAGCTGTAGTTCCGAAGGCGTCGTGAGGGAGATTGCGTCGGCGCGCCGGATGTCGCGCCCCATGCGGCTGAGCGCGAGGGTGGCCTTGGTCAGCGACCGCCCCTTGTCGGCGCCGTAGACGGAGAGATTGGCCGCCCCGTGCATGGCCACGGCCACGGTCGACATGATCATGACTAGCAGGGCGAGCCCGACGAGCAATTCGGCGAGGGTGAAGCCGCTGGCTTGGTTTCTCTTTCGGCAAACCCGTCTACTCACTGTACGACCCCTCCAAGTACACCATGTGACGAGGGAAGACCAAGCCGGTCGGGTTGGTGTCGAGCTGGCCGTGGTCGATTTTCAAGCGGCTGTTGCCCTTCATCACGAAATCCGTGTCGTTATAGTTCAGGACGCTCCCCGAAACGGTACCGTTGGCGTTTCCGGAAAACGTGAACTTGCTGGCAAGGATCGAGCCATTAATCGTCGAGAAATTCCCGGTGAACTCCACGTCATATCCGGGCGCGAGAAGAAACGAACCGGTGAGATCGCGCAGACCGTCGAACTGAGGGTCCTGTGGCAGCGCCTCCACACTGTTTGTGCTCGTGTTCCCCGTAAACTTGATGGCATGGCTGGCAAGGTCCAGTTCGCCGGAGTTTTCCTCGGTGACGACAACGCCAACGAGGTCAAGGTTGCCTGTGAAAGTCACCTGGTTGGGCGACTCGACGTAGACGACGCCCCGCATGGTGATATTTCCGCTGAAGGTCGGATCGGTTCCCGCGACGATGCGAACGTTTTCGAAGTACTGGTTCCCACTCGTGCTGGTTCCCGCGTCAATCACGTTGACGGCGTAGGGCTCGAAGATCGAGCCTTCCACGGTGGGAAACTCCGGATTCTCGACACCGATCCGCGTTTCGCCGCCGATGTCGCAGTTGCCAACGATCCGAATTTGCCCGTCGGGGTTCGTGATGGAAACGTCTCCGGAGATATCCACGTTGCCTACGAGATCAACGGCGCGGGGGTCGCTCATCGTTGTGGAAAGCACGGACCCTTCGAGAGGGTGATTGACGCCCTGGATGCTTGGGTTTCCGGTCATGCTGATCCGGCTGCGCGACGCGATCCCGTAGTCGGCCAGCAAGGTCGATTCCCTCGTGGCCTCAAAATCGACCGAGACGGCCTTGCAACATTGACTGCTGCTTCCTTCGCTGGAAACAGTGTACCGGTCGTCCGAGAGGGCCGTGACGGTAAGTTGAAACTGCGCCGATCCCTCGGGGAAATTGAGGATCACGGCGGGCAAAACCACCTCGCCGTTTTCGACCTGGGCCTGCTGGCCGTCGAAGAGGGTATCCGCAAGCTCGGTATTCAGGCCTGCCGCGATTGCCTCGAGTGTTTCCTGGGCCCCGGCTGTGTCGCCGATGTCCACTTGCGTCAGTGCTCGGCGGATGAAGGTCAGCCCGCTTTCCGCGGCCATTCGCGCCCGTTGGCTTCCGACGCGTAGCTCAGCCCCGCGCAGGTTCGCGCCGGCGGCGCTCAGATAGCCGACGGCCAGGACGCCGAACACCGCGATGAAGATCAGCACCACCACCAGGGCCGAGCCGCGATGGCCGACGCGGGGGGAGGGGAGGTGTATCGAACGTTTACTCGACATAGGTCCCCCTTACGCATACTAGGTGCCTGGGAAACTGCATGCCCGCGGGCGCGTCGTCCAGCTGGGAGTGGTCGATATTGAGTTGCGAATCGCCCCACATCGTGAAGCTCGTGTCATGGTAGTTCACCACGCTGCCGAGGATTGTGCCGGTGGCGTTTCCGGTAATCTCGGTACGACCGGCCACGACGGAGCCGTTGATCGTGGCGAAGCTTCCGTCAAAAATCACATCGTAACTCGGGGCCAGGAGAAACGAACCCGCCAGGTCCCTCAAACCGTCATACTGGGGTTCCGCAGGGAGCTCCGAAGGGCTTGCCGCGGTCACGCCACCTCCAAAGCGTATCTGGTGATTCTCAAGATCCAGGCTTGTCTGCGGCGGTTCCACAACGACGACTCCTGTCAACTCAAGTCCGCCCTGGAAGTTGACCGTGTTGGGGGACTCCACGTAGACCACCCCGTTGATCGTGCAATGACCATCGAACGTCGGGTTCGTCCCGGCGAGAATACGGATGTTCTCCAGGTAGCAGCCGGACGACGTTTCCGTGCCGGAGTCGACGATGTTCGTCGCGTAGGGCTCGAACACGCTGGTGTCAACCTGCGGAAAGGGCGGCTCCTCGACGCCGATGAGAATGTCGCCGTCGATTTTCGAGTTCCCGGAACACTGGACGGAACCGTCCGGGTTCGTTACGGCGGCGTCCCCTGTAATGTGGACCTTTCCGGTCACTTCCACCGGGTCCATCGTCAGCATCGAGGTCGAGAGCACCGATCCTTCCCGTGGAAGGTTGGCGCCGAGAACCTGCGCATTGCCCTCCATGTGGATTGGACCCCGGGATGCCACCCCGTAGGTGCTGAGCAGGCGCAGGTCCTCCTCGGCCACGAAATCCATGGATACGGTGCGGCGACACTCTCCGAACACGCCGGTGCTCTGCACGCGGTAGTCGCTCCCCCCCTTCGACATTACGACCAGGTGAAAGCGACTTTCGCCCTCCGGCGCCCCGACGGACACGGAGGGCAGGGCGACGGAGGCCTCGAACCGGGTTACCGTGCTGCCCTCGAAGAGGGTGTCCCGGTACCGCGCATCGAGTGCATCGGCCAGCGCGGTCAACGTGGGGCCGATCGCCTCGCCCGTGGACAGTTCCAGTTGAGGCAACGCATCCCGCGCGAAGGTCAGGCCGCTCTGGGCGGCCGTAAGGGCCCGGGAACTGTCCCGGTACAGACGGGAATCAACGAGATTCCTGTTGGCGGCCACGAGGTACCCGCTTGCCAGGGCACCGAAGATGGCCACGAAAACGACAACGATTACGAGGACCGAACCTCTCTGTGTATGTTTCATTTCCTTTCTTACTCCATTCCTACGATGAGCCAAAAACCAGCCACGAGAGCCTGGAAACTTCCCCACCGCGCCAGGTGACCAGCACGGTGACCCTGTATACCGTGGAAGCACCGTCCGCCACGACCTGGCTGAAGTCGGTTTCGGAAACCGATGCCACGGTCACGTGCTGCGCGTAGTCCCCGAGTCCTGAGATTGCAGCTCCGTCGGCGTTGAGGGGGGGCGAGAACGCCTGTCCGTCCAAGTCGTCCACGTCGTCGAAGGGGGCGGATTCCCCGTCTTCGAGCCCCCAGTGCTCTGGCTGCTCGGGATCGGCCAGGGGCAGGGTGAGCGTCATCTGGTGGAGTTCGTCCGCCAGCGTGGCGGCCACGGTCATGTGTTCACTCTGCTCCAGCAACTTCAATCCTACGGTAAAGGCCTGCATCAGCAGGCCGAACGTCATGCCCACGATGGCGACCGCGACCAGGACCTCAACCAGCGTGAATCCCGTCGGACGGTCGGACCGGTGGGTCCGGAGGTTTTCAATGTGTCCTTTCGTGCTCATTCGACCAGCTTCGACAGTTTGAAGATCGGGAGCATAATGCTGCTCGCGATAAACCCTACGATGCCTCCCATTGCCACGATCATCACCGGTTCGATGATCGCCGTGGAGGCTTTGATCACGGCTTTTAACTCGCGGTCGTAAAACTCGGACACGTCGTTCAGCACGGCGCCGAGGTTCCCCGATTGCTCCCCGGCGGAGATCATCTGCGTTACGCCGCGCGGCATCAGGTTCGAGCGCAGCAGGACCTGGCTGACGGTCTTGCCTTCGCCCACCGCCTCGCGCACCCGGAGCCACAGGTCCTCGTAATGGACGTTCCCGGAAACCTTGCTGGTCACGGTGATCGTTTCGAGCATCGGCACCCCCGCGTTGACCAGCTCGCCCATCGTCCTAAGACCGCGAGACAGGTACAGACAGTGGAACAGGTTCTTGAAGATCGGCACGCGCAACTTCATCGTATCGAACGCGTATTGTCCGGTATCCGTCCGCTTGAACAGGACGACGCCGATGGCCAGCAGGATCGCCCCGACGAGGTACAGGAACCAGAAGTGGACCATCGAGTTGCTGAGGGCGAGCAGAGCCTTTGTCGGCAGGGGCAGCAGCGCCTCCTTGCCCTGGAACAGAACGACGAACTTGGGAAGTACGAACGTGAGCATGAAGACCGTGGTCACGACCGCCATCACCCCGATGATCAGGGGATACATCATAGCGGCCCGGACCTGGCTCCGCGTTTCCAGTCGTCGGCCAAGGTACTCGGCGACACGGGTCAGGATGTGGCTGAAGCTTCCGGACAGTTCACTCGCCCGCATCATGTTGACGTACAGGGGACCGAAGATGCGAGGATGGGCCGCGACGGCTTCGCTGAACGGCTTGCCTTCCTCCACGTCGGCGCAAAGCCGACGCAACAGGATTTGCAGCTTGGGATTGGAGCTCTGGACGGCCATGGACTCCAGCGCCTCGGTGATGCTGATGCCCGCCTTGATCATTACGCTCAGTTGGCGGGTGATGGCAAGGACGTCCTTCTGAGTTACCCGTGCGCCGAACTTCATCGTGAGAACGGAGGAATTCTGTGGGGCACCTGTTTCCTCGGGGGCAGCTTCTAACGCGGAGAGCGCGGCGGCGTCGCGCGACGCCGCCTGGGTCAGGTCGGCGGTTGCCGCCGGACGCCACTGCGTGTTGCTCGTTCCGCTGATTGCCATGCTTTTTCCTCCTGCTATCCCAGCTGCGTTGCCAGTCGGTCCGGATTTGCCGCCTGGGCCAGTCCGTGTTCGCGACTGATCAACCCGCGCTCGTAGAGGTCGCGGATGGAGGAGTCCAGTGTCTGCATGCCCAGGCTGCGGTTCGTACTGATGATGTTCGCAATCTCGAAGAGCCGGTTTTCACGGATACAGTTGCGCACCGCGGGGGTCACCAGGAGCACCTCGGCCGCCGGGATCATGCCCGGCTGGTCGATCCGCGGGAGCAGGGTCTGGCTGACGATGCCGCGCAGCGTGTTCGCGAGCTGACTGCGGATCTGCTCCTGCTGGCCGGGCGGGAAGAAGTCGATGATACGCTCGATCGTGCTGGCCGCGTCGATCGTGTGAAGCGTGGACAGCACGTAATGGCCCGTTTCGGCCGCCGTCACGGCCGCGCCGACCGTCTCGAGGTCGCGCATTTCGCCGACGAGGATGATGTCCGGGTCCTGTCGAACCACGTGCCGAAGTGCCGTCGCGAACGACACACAATCGGTCCCGATCTCGCGTTGCTCAACCAGGCAGTTGTTGCTCTCGATGGAATACTCGACCGGATCCTCGAGCGTGATAATGTGCTGCTTCCGCGTCCGATTGATGTGATCGATGATCGCGGCCAGCGTGGTGGACTTTCCGGAGCCGGTGTCGCCGGTCACCAGGAGCAGCCCCCGCGGGAGGTCGGCGAAGTGGCTGATCGCCGGCGGGAGGTTCAGCGTGTCGAGGGCCGGCACCGTGTCCGGGATTGCCCGGAACGCGATCCCGATGCGCTCCCTCTGGAAATGGGCGTTCACACGGAAACGCCCTTTCCCCGGAACCGAAGCCGAGAAGTCGGCCTCGCGCGACTCGACGAACTGGGCGTACCGCTCGTTACCAAGCATTTCCAGACAGATGCTCTCAGCCTCTTCCTGTGTTACCTCCGGTTCCTCCACGGGCGTCAGGATCGTGTTGATCCGATAGTGAGGAGGGCGTCCCGCCACGATGTGGAGGTCCGAGGCTTTCAATTCCAGCGCTTTCTCCAACAGCGGCTGAAGCCGCGTGGGGGTCTGAGCATCGCGCTTCGGAGCTTCCTTCTGCAACAGTTGACTCACCGCTTTCTCCTTTTCGTTACCGAATGCTCTCGGTTACCCGAAGCACTTCGTCGATCGTCGTCAGGCCCTGTTTCATCTTCTCGAATCCGTCCTGGCGCAGCGTCACCATGCCACGTTCACACGTCAGTCGGCGAAGCTCGGTCACGGACGGATGGGTGGTCACGAAGTCCCGGATGGTGTCGTCCAGTGCCAGCACCTCGTAAATTCCGAGCCGGCCGGAATACCCGGTGTTGCGACACCGCGGACACCCGCGGCCGCGATAGAGCGTGATGTCGCCGAGCCCCTGCATTTCGAGAAACTCGCGCACCTCGTCGGACGGGGTGTACGTTTCCTTGCAGTGGGTGCAGATGCGCCGCACGAGGCGTTGGGCAATCGCCGCGTTGAGGGAAGCGGCAATTAGGTAGGGCTCGACACCGATGTTTGTCAGCCGCGTGATGCTGGACGGCGCGTCGTTCGTGTGAAGGGTCGAGAGCACCAGGTGTCCGGTTAACGCGGCCTGCACGGAGATTCGGGCCGTCTCTTCGTCCCGGATCTCACCCACCATAATGACGTCGGGATCCTGCCGCAGGAGGCTCCGCAGCGCGCCGGAGAACGTCAGGCCGATGCGCTCGCTGACCTGCACCTGGTTGACCGCCTCGAGCCGATATTCCACCGGGTCCTCCACCGTGGAGATGTTGATCTCGTCGGAGTGCAGGTACTGCAACGCCGAGTACAGGGTCGTGGTTTTCCCCGACCCCGTCGGTCCCGTGACCAGCACGATTCCGTGGGGCTGGGCGATCTGGTTCGTGAAAATCTTAAGGTTGTCGGGGCTGAACCCAAGCTCATCCAGGCCGACCAGGATGTTGCTGTTGTCAAGAATCCGGATCACGCACTTTTCGCCGGCCGTCGTCGGCAGTGTGCTCACGCGCAGATCGATGACCTTGCGGTGGACCATTGCACGGATGCGCCCGTCCTGGGGCAGCCGCCTTTCCGAGATGTCCAGGTTGGCCATGATCTTGATGCGACTGATCAGCGCGGCGTGCATGGTCATCGGGGGCGACATCATCTCGAACAGGAGTCCATCGATCCGGTACCGGATGCGAAGGAACTTCTCCGTGGGCTCGATGTGGACGTCGCTGGCACTCTGTTTAACCGCATCCGCGATGATGTAGTTCGCGAGCCGGATGATCGGCGACTCACCCGCCACTCGTTCGAGGTCCGGCAACTCGTCCGCCTCGGCGTCGACCAACTCGACGTCCTCTTCCTCGATGCCCTGGATGAGCTCCTCGACTTCGATGTCCAACCCGCCGCCCACCTCGTCGAGGATCTGTTTGATTTCGCTGGGGCACGCGACGACGGTGCGAACGCTGAGCCCGGTCTGGCGACGCAGCTCGTCGATGAGAAACACGTCCGCCGGTTCGGCCGTTGCCACGGTCAGGGTGTCCTCGGTGACTTCGACGGGCACGATGTTTCGCTGGGCCAGCGTGTCGTTCGCCAGAAGTTTCAGGGCCTGCTCGCTGACGTCCTCACGGGCCAGATGGACGAACTCACGCCCGAACTGGATAGCCACGCACTGCATGACCCGTGCTTCCGGAGCCATCCCTTCCTGGATGACCACATCGCTGAGTTGCCCGCCGCTTTCCCGCTGCGCGCGGAGGGCGCTGTCCCGCTGCTCGGGGCTCAGCACACCCTCGTCCACGAAGATCTCGGCCAGCCTTCGCCAGTGAGCCGTACCCTGTCGGCCGAACTCGATGACCGCCGCGTCGTTCGGCCGGCCTGGCCCGGCGTCCGGTGCCGGAGTGCTCGCGGCCTTGGGCTTATGTTTCTTCGTTTCCACGGCCAACGTCGCTCCTAGTCCAGTGTCAACGTGAATTCACGGCCCGCTCGGCTGAGCGTGACCTCGCCCGGTTCAATTCGGTCGATCCGGAACCCGCACAGCGTCTCGCCGGAATGAAGCACCTGTCCGTTAAGAATCGCGGCGCGGTTTCGCGGAGAGACCAATACGGTCTCCAACTCGATTTGCTCCAGGGCCGACAGCAGCGGGTCCGTGTCTGCGGTTTCATCCGATGTACCGGCGGCGGTGTTTTCCTCACTCCATTTCCGTGACGACTCAATCTCGTCCGGCTCATTCCCCGTATGCGGCAGTCCGAAAACGGACGAGGGGAACGATTCCACCGGCACCGATGCCGGCCGCGTGTCTCCGAGGAAAAGCTCCAGGGCCTGGTCCACAGTAAACGTGTCCTGAGAGGCGGACTTTCCTGATGCAGCCCCCCCCCGGCCGCGCATTTTGGCCAGGACAGCTTCAAAGTCCATCACCGTCGCAATGCCCCCCGCCGGGGCGGCCTCGGCCGTTGCCGGCCCGTTGCCGCCTGCCAGTTGTACCGCCACGACGATCACGCACAGTACGCCGAGGCCGGCGAGGATGAGTAGCTTCTTCCGCTCGCCTGCGTCCAGTGGAAGGCGGCGCCGCTGTTGTGTACTCGAGGTTCGTCCTCGTGGCATCCCCGTAATTCCTCTCAAAGTTGACAGTAGACGTTTAACACCAAGTTCGCTTCGACCTGATCCTGCGCCCCGTCTTTAATCTTCTTAATGCGTAGCGAGTCGAGGCGCATGACACCCGGAAGCCGTTCCAGCGAAAGGAGGAAGTTGTACAGGCCTTCGAAATCCCCTCGCAGGTTCATTTCGATCGGAAGCAACCTGTAGCTGTCTCCCTTTTCCTCCTTGCGTGTCTTGATTCGCTGGGTCTTGAGCCCCGCCGCGTCCGCGATGACCCACACTTCCCGCAGAATGACGTCGATTTCGCTCTTGCGGGGCAGCCGGCCCTCGAATGCGTCGAGCGCCTTGTCCAGTTGCTTCAGCCTGCGCTTGGAGACGTCCAGCTTGGCGAGCTCCACCTCGAGCAGCTTGAGCGAGGCACGCCGGTCCTGCATCGAGTCGCGCAGCTCCCCCATCGCCTCGTTCCTGGGCCGAACGAAAAGGAAGAAGAAGGCCAGCACCAGGCAAAGCAGCGCCGCCGCAGTGGCATACACACGAAGGGGAAGCCGCACCGCACCTTTCCAATGCGTGACCCGTCCCACGGCGTGACGCATCTTTCCACCCCAGCGACACAGAGTGGAGTGACTTCCGGCTTGTCCTGCTGCTTCCACATCAGCAGCTTCGGCACCACGCTCTTCCACCGGAGGCAACGCCCCAGGTGAATCGCCGGCCTGAACCTGCCGGGACGGCGAATCGGAACCATCGGGTTCTTCGTCGGTTCCGTCCGCTTCGCCGGGCTCTTCCCGAGCCGCATGTGTCGACTCAGCCCTTTCTTCCGGGCCAACGGCAGGCGGCGGAGGTTTGTTGCCTGACGACGTAGCAGGCGACCCGCGGCTATCTGAAACACCCGACGGTTGATCGCAGGATGCATGCGACGAAGACGACTCGTCCGGCAACGCCGGGGACACCCGACCCGGTTCGCCGGACTCCACGAGAACCGGGGAGGACTGGCCGGTAGGCTCGCCATCGGAGCAGGTGTTTCCTTCGGCGAGGGCGTTGCCCTTCTTCTTGGTCTCTTCTGTCAGCATGGCTGCATCACCGGCCGACAATGCGCACATGTGGCTCGAAACCTCCAGGCCCTGTCTCCTGCAAAGGTCAAGCATGGTGTCACTCGTCAGCCCAAGACGCCGGGCCAAGGCATACACGCGAATCCGTTCGCTCACGATCCCCTCCGTTCAAGTCACTTTGCCGTAGCGCGAATTACGACAACTCGGCTTCTTCCACAGTCATCCGCGAGAGACGGTAAGCGTTCTCGCTTAGCTTCATCGAAATCTCGAAACGTCGGAGTACCTGCTCTCCCGCGGCGGGTTGGTCGTCGCTGTAGGAGAGTTCCACCTGGCCGAAGAACGACGAATTTGAGAGCGCCGCAATGAGCCGGGCGACTTCAACGTCGGTCGGCGCCAAGCCCCGGACCCGCAGATGAGTCTGCTGCTTCTCGCGGGTCGAGAGTTTCTTGTGGCCGGCCCGTTTCTTGCTTGTGCGATCAGCTTTGCGGCCCGCCGGCTTCTCGATCACGGTGACTGTCTCGTCGCAGATTGTCAGCTCCGTAAGCGACGTCCGGCCGGGCAGTAAGGTCACAACCTCCGCCAGCACGCGACTCCGGGGCAGGGGGGCCAGAAGCTGCGTGGCCCGCCGTGCCTCGAGGAGCTTGGCCTCTTTTTCTGTCTGGAAGGTTTCCCATTGTCTCACCTTGAGAGCGCCCTGCCGAACTTCGTTCTCAACGCGCGCGTTCCGCTCATCCAATCTTTCGCGGGCGAGGCCGAGAACGGCCAGCAGGACGGAAAGCACCAGGATGACGGTGACGGCCAGCAGCGCACAGAGAAGGTTTGCCTTCCGGATCAGCTTCTTTCGAAGGTAGTCTTCCGGAATGAAATTGAGTACCTGCACCTTATGCTCCTCAATTCACCAGCGCGCCGAACCGGGTTAACCCCACCGCAACCGCCAGCTCAGGCTGGGGACGTCGAACACCCCCCCTTGGCTGATCGCCCGCGGAGGCTACGCGAATTCCCGCCAGCGGATCGCCGATCTGGGCCGGAAGCCCCAGCCTGTTCGCCAGAATCTGGCAGAACGCATAGTCGTTCGCCTGGGATCCCACGAAGATCACCTTGTCGACCCCGTCGGAGTCCACCATGCCCGCGAAGTAGCAGAGGCATGAAAGAATCTCTTCGGAATAGCTCCGAAGCTTCGGCCCGGCTTGGTCGTAGGGCAGGGCGGCCGCGTGACGAGGTGCTTCGGGCACGTCGGTCAAGCCACTGTTAAGCAGCAGGTGGTCCTGCTGCTGGCGCATGCTGAACGACTGCTCTTCACGCAACGTTTCAATGGGACGGTGCGTTCGTTCCGCCACTGCCTGGAGTATGTCGTGCACGCCCTGGGGTATTGACCGCGCAAACCGGAGATCCCCCTCGTGCAAAATCATCAGATGCGTCCTGTGGGCTTCCAGATGGACCAGAAGGAACGTGTACTGGCTTTCCTCTCTTCGCTGCCCCAGGTAGCTGAATGCATGACCTACGGCCAATGGCACGGCGGTAATCCCCACGAGCGACAAGCCGAGCCGTTCGGCGATTCGCAATTGGCGGACCACCACGGATCGCTGGACGGTGAAAACAATGTGGTCGGCCTCATCCTCGCGGTCCCCCGCAGTTGCGATCTGCAGGTGCCGCAGAATCAGGGAACCCAACGGTTTCTCTTCGCGTTCGGCAACCACCCGGGTTACGGCCTCATCCAGAGCGCGTGGCGACATCACGGGGAGGCGGATGTGATGGATCGACAACCCGTCCGAGGGCAGGGAGGTGGCGATCCGACGGCCCGCAAACCGACCTTGTCGAAGCAAACGGTCGATCTCCGTACGGAGCCCCTCGTCAGAGTCAAGCCTGTCGGCTTCGACCGCTGACGTACCCAACAGGCGAGCGCCGCTATCGGGTGTCTCAACCTGGGCGGCTTGCAGCCCGTCGCCCGAGAAATCGATCCCTATGGGATTCGCTTCGCGGGTTCCTTTGGAAACTGTAGCAGTCATATTCGCCCCTTCTTCGAGCCGGGGACGTCCCGGCCAACCCGCAACGCCGCATTCCCGGCTACCACGCAGTGCGGCGAGGTCGGTTTTCCTGCATCGAAAACGGCACAAATCGCGGGGTCCAATGGGCATGCCCCCTTGGCCCCTATATTGCGCAGACCCCCTCCCTTTACACCACTGTTTTCGGCATTCTACAGCCTACGCATTAGAGCAAGGAGGTCAAACCGGATCGTCAAAGGAGGGATTATCACGGAAAGTGCGGCGCGTAAGACTTTATAATCAAAGAGCTTATGAGCTTGGAGGGCCGGCGTTGGCTCGCCGACTCGGCGTGAGTTGTCTCATGCGGTCAGTCGCAAACAGGGTGATTTTCACAGGATTCCCAGCCCTGAGAATCAACTCGGTAGAATCAAGGCCCGGGAAGGCCTCACATCAGAAAGTCGGCCAACACGCTGTCGGCTACCGGCATCCCGAGCTCGGTCAGGCGGATATGATCGCCCTCGCACTCAAGCCGGCCGGCGAGGCAATGAGTTCGGATCGCATCCTGGAACAGGGAGCGTGGGTCGAAACCGGTATTTCTTCGGAATTCGCTCACACGGATGCCGTTACATGTTCTGAGATTCAGCATAGCTGTCTCGCCGGCCCGCCGTTCGGGAGACAGGCACTCCTGCTGCGCGACGGGGAAGTCGCCTCGGCGGAGCATCGCGAAGTATTCCTCAAGGTCGGCCACGTTGGTCCAGCGGCGGCCGTTGATGTACGAAGCGGCGGACGGGCCCAGTCCCAGGTAAGCACGGTTACGCCAGTAGAGCACGTTGTGATGGCACCGCCTGCGGGGCAGGGCGTAGTTGGAAATCTCGTAGTGCTCATAGCCGGCCGAGAGCAGAACCCGCCTGGCGGCTTGGAACATCGCCACGTAGGACTCCTCGGCGACGGGCGGGAGAGTGCCGTCGGCAGTCTGTCGGCCCAACGGCGTGTCCGGCACAATCATCAGTCCGTAGGCGCTTATGTGTTCGGGACGTAGGTCGAGGACGGCCCGCAGATCGCTTTCCCACTCGGAAAGCCGCTGATTCGGAATGCCGAAAATCAGATCGACCGACAGGTCTTGCAATTCAGCACTGCGCAGCAGGTCCACCGCCTCATATACCTCTGCCGGGCCGTGTATGCGGCCCAAGACTTTCAGAACGGACGGAAGCATGGACTGGACGCCGAGGCTGATGCGGTTGACTCCTCCGCCGCGAAGTACCCGGACGGTTTCCGGGCGCAGCACTCCCGGGTTCGCCTCCACGGTAAACTCCTCAATGCGGGTGAGATCGAAGCGACGGCGAAGGAGCTCAAGCAAGCTCTCCAGGTCATGCGGGGGCAGAATGGTGGGTGTTCCGCCACCGATGTAGACCGTCTTAAATTGTCCCGCCGGGGCCATGGCGGCCTCGCGGTCGAGAGCGCTAAGGTACTGAGAAAAGGAATTCGTGCTCTTGGGAACCACCGAGCAGAAATCACAGTAGGCGCATTTGCGAACGCAGAACGGAACATGTACGTAGAGGCCGCGTGGTGCCTGATCCACTATCATGACGTTACCAATTATACCAGCCGCGGGCACCGCCTTGCCAACCAACGATGCGATCGGAAGGTCGAATTCGCGCGGCCCGTATGGCCTTCGGGTGGCATCGCTGCGCGTTTTGGGTTGACCCGTCGGTAGTCCTCTGTTAAATTCAGGGGATAATCCGGATTGGACGTCCATCATTGAACGAGGCATGGCTAGCGCTGTAGGGCTGGAGAAAGGGTGCCCCAAATGCAGTTGAAGCTCATCGTGGCCAAGGGTGAGCCGCAAGGGAAGGAAATTCCGGTGGAGAAAGACGCGGTCATCATAGGCCGTGACCGCGACTGCGACGTCGTGGTTCTGTCGACGAAAGTGAGCCGAACGCATTGCCGGGTCGAAGTGCGGGACAGCAAGGCCAGGCTGGTTGACCTGGGCAGCAAGAACGGCACAATCGTGAACCGCCAGAAGGTGGCCGAAGTCGAGTTGGGCCCGGGCGACCGGATCGCCGTCGGACCGCTCGGCCTGGTCGTCGAGATCGACGGAGACCGCGGCAAGCGTGCGACGAAGCGGCCCGGCCCGGACATTTCAGACTTCCTCGCCAAGATGGGAAATGGCGAGGAGCCTCCGGACCTCGACGACGCCATCCAGCTTCGCAAGTGAGGCCGTCTGTTTCAAGGCAGCGTGCCACGAGTTGGACGGCGGCCTGAAACCTGGCCTTCACGCAGGTAAAAACTGTGTACCCATTCTGTCGACTACAATGCTGCTCCTCAGTCCACGCCGTCTGCGCGCGCACGGTCTGCACCGTTGTGCCACACCGTTGTGCCACCACAGCCACCGCGTCCAAACCACCTGTTTCCGCTCGTTGAGCGAGCATCAACTGTACGAGAGTTCTGCGTCCAACATACTCGCCATACAGACCCCGCGGGCTGACTCCAGGAGAATCCCAATTCAGGACGAACGTCCGATAAGATATGTTATGTTGCGTTGCGAGGGCCCAATGCGGTCTCCGAGGCCACATTCGCAAGCCCCCTCAGTGGCGGGCCAGAAAGGCCTCAAGGAAGCCGGTGTGCACGTTGCCGCGAACGAAGGCTCCGCTTCCGAAGATGCGCTGGTACAACGGGATGCTGGTTTTGATTCCCTCGACGTGGAATTCCGCGAGCGCACGGCGCATTGCGGCGATGGCTTCCAGGCGCGTCGGCTGGTGGACGATGAGTTTGGCCGCGAGAGAATCGTAGTTCGGCGGGACGCGATAGCCGGTATAGCAGTGAGAATCGACACGGACGCCACGTCCCCCCGGTGGCATGTACGCTGTGAGGGTCCCCGGGGAGGGACGGAAATCGTTGTCCGGGTCCTCAGCGTTGATTCGGCACTCGATGGCGTGGCCTCGTTGCTCGATGTCTCGCTGGCGAAGGCTGAGGGGCTCGCCGGCGGCGATACGGATTTGCCACTTCACAAGGTCGACGCCCGTGACTTCTTCGGTGATGGGATGCTCCACCTGGATCCGTGCGTTGACCTCGAGGAAGTGGAATGCCTGGTTGGCGTCCACGATGAACTCGACCGTACCGGCGTTGGTGTAACCGGCGGCTTTGACCACGCGGACGGCCGCCTTGCATATTTCCTCGCGGGCGTCGGGCCTGATGTTCGGGGCCGGCGTTTCCTCAATCAGCTTCTGGTGGCGGCGCTGAAGGGAGCAATCGCGCTCGTAGAGGTGGATGACATTTCCCTCGCCGTCCGCGAGCACCTGGACCTCGACGTGGCGCGGGTTTTCCAGGTACTTCTCGATGTAGATGGTGCCGTCGTTGAAGGCGTTTTCGGCCTCCTGCCTGGCCTGTGTGATCGCGGCAGTCAGGTTGATGTCGTTATGGCTGACGCGCATTCCGCGGCCACCGCCACCCGCGGCAGCCTTGATGATCACGGGGTACCCGATCCGATGAGCGAGTTCCAGCGCTTCCTGCTCGTTTTCAACGGGCCCGTCGCTCCCGGGCACGGTGTAGACCTTGACGCTGCGGGCCAGGTTACGAGCCTGAATCTTATGGCCCACGAGTTCCATGGCTTCGACGCTGGGGCCGATGAATTCGATGTTGCACGAGCGGCAGATCTCGGCGAAATGGGCGTTCTCGGCGAGGAATCCGTACCCGGGATGGATGGCATCCACGTCGGCGACCTCGGCGGCGGAGATGATTCGCGGGATGTTCAGGTAGCTTTCCGCCGGCGACGCCCCTCCGATGCAGATGGCTTCGTCGGCCAGGTCGAGGTATCGGGCGTCCCGGTCGGCCGTCGAATACACGGCCACACTCCGGACGCCGAGCTCCCGGCACGCCCGGATGACGCGCAGGGCGATTTCGCCACGGTTCGCAATCAGAATCTTATTGAACATGACCGCCCTTTTCGCAGGAACGCGTCGGCCACGGCCTGCGCTTCCGATACGGAACGCGACCGGCGTCGTAATCGGCCACGCACGCCGATCGGCACCCATCCCACTCCGCTCAACTTGGGTCGATCAGGAAAAGCAGCTGGTCGTACTCGACAGTTCCTTCGCTTCCTACGCAGACCTTCACGACTTTTCCGGAGACGCCCGCCTTGATCTCGTTGAAAACTTTCATGGCCTCGATCAGGCAGACGACACTGTCTTCGCTTACTTCACTACCGACCTTCACGAAAGGCTCGCCATCCGGGCTGGGCGCCGGGTAGAACGTGCCGACCATGGGCGACCGGATCTCGGCATACGTCTGTTCACCTTCCGGGGTCTCGACCGCCTCCCCCGCGGGGGGTTGTTCAGGAACAGGCTGTGCCGGCGGCGGCTGGGCCGAGGAAACGGCAGGAGGGGGCCCGGCCGCCCCCTTGCTCAGCCTCACGGAGAGGTCTCCGGACTCGTACCGGACCTCCTGCATGTCGTGCTCGGCCATCAACGCCATCAGCCTGCGCAGGGTCTCTATATCGATGTTGGCGGGGGGCGGCATGCCCGCGGACTTGTTCTGTTTCTCGTCCATGGTCTCTCCCGGCTGACGTGCTGGTCTTTCCCGCGACTCATTGACTCCGCGCCGGCCCCCGCCGATCGCGAGGATCCAGTCATTCCAGGCCAGGGACGGCTAGCAGGCCGGCGCACCAATCGCACTCAGCTTCTTGGGCAAACGGGAAAGGACCGATCGGCCCTTCCCCGTGATCAGCACATCGTCCTCGATTCGAATTCCGAACCGCCCGGGCAGGTACACCCCCGGTTCGACTGTAATTACCATTCCGGGCTCCAGAACAACGTCGCCCGACTTCTGCGAAACGCCCGGCTTCTCGTGGACCTCACGCCCGAGCCCATGCCCGGTTCCGTGGCCGAAGGCCTTGGCCAGTCCGACCTCGGCCAAGGCCTCGCGGGCGGCCCGGTCTACGTCGGCGGCCTTCACTCCCGGCCCGGCCGCCGCGATGGCTTTCCGCTGAGCTTCCAGGACGGCCTCGTAGACCTCTCGGAAATCGCGCGGGATTCTAGCCGGGGGTACCATACGTGTCAAGTCGCATCTGTATCCGCCGGAGAGGGCTCCGAAGTCCACCAGGAGCGGGCTCCGGCGCGTCAGGCGACGGTTTCCGGGCCGCGCGTGAGGTCGGGAGGCATTCGGCCCCACGGCACAGATCACCGGAAACGCGGGGGCGTCGGCACCAGAACGATAGAGGGCACAGGTGAGCTCGGCTGCAAGCTTTCGTTCGGTCATCCCCGGCCGAATGCGCTCAAGAAATCCCCGGTACGCCCGTTGAGCAATTCGCAGGGCCTGTCGCAGGGCGGCAATCTCCGTCGCATCCTTCACGGATCGCATCCGGTCGATCAACCTCGGCGCGTCCTTCAGTCGCCCTGCCCCGACCTTTTGTGCCAGTTGTCTCCGGACGGCCACCGTGACCTTGTCCGGATTGAAGGCGACGGGGCCTCGTCGCCGCTCGCACAGTGCTGCGACCTCGACGACGAGAGTCTCGGTGCGGACGTGAACGCGAACGTGAGGACACTCCTGCTCGGCGTCCTCGCGATAGCGAAAATCCGTGAGGAGCGTGCCCTTCCCGCGAGACGGGACGAACAGATAGGCGTCTTCGCCTCCGAAGTTCGACAGGTAGGACACCTCGACGGGATCGGTCGCCAGGTAGGCTGCGAAGTGCAGCCCTCGGAGATCGCCTTGAAGTCGGCGGAGCCGTTCACGGGAGGCCCAGAGAAGGTCGCGCTGCTTCATTGAATGGCTTCCTCAAAGGGCCCCAGGTCCCGAGGCGTTGGCCGCGTTGTGCCGTGGTACCCTGCCCTTCCGCGTGCCAAAAAACCATCTTAATTATCCTAGCGTTCTCGGAGGGGGGCGTAAACGCCTTTTCCCGTGCATCGGCGCGTTACGGAAAGCCGGAATAGCCGACGAGAACCTGGACGTGTGTTCCGCTCAGCCGAGGCTCACCAGAAGCCGCCACGGAAATAGCGGACGATAACGGGGCCAAAGATCACGATGATGACCGAGACGAAAATCAGCGTGGAAGGAACCAGGAGCTTCACGGTGGCCTCGCCGAGACTTTTCTCGGCCCGCATCGAGCGGTACATCCGCAACAGGTTGGCCTGGAGCCTCAGCACCTCGCCGAGCGGAGTACCCAACTGCTCGGCCTGCAGAACGGCCGCAATGATACCGTTGAGACTTTCCAGGGGGATCCGGTCGGCCAGATGTTGCAAGGCTTCCTGGCGGCTACGTCCGAACTCGATCTCGCGGACCACGATGGCCAGTTCCTGGTTCAGGGGCTGGTCGGGGTTCTGCTCGGACACCGTCCGTGCGGCCTCGTAGAACGTCGCCCCGGCCTGCATTGTCATGGCTATGAGGTCCAGGGCATAGGGAAGCTGAATGTTGATCTCGCGGAGCCGTGCCGAGGCTTTGCTGCTCAGGGCATAGTCGCACAGGAAAAATCCGATCCCGAACGCCACCGGCAGGACGAGCAAGCTCGGGCTCTCTTGCATCAGGGCGGCCTCGAGAGCCGTCAGCACCAGGACCGCCCCGACGCCCCAGAGGACGCACAGCGTGATGTACTCGTCGGGCGAGTAGGCGTTGGGATTGCCCGAGGCGCGGAGGTTGCGCAGCACCCGGCGGCGCAGGCTTTCGATGCTCAGGCGCCGGGCGAGCTGGTGGAAGGGCCAGATTACGGGCCGAAGCTCCGGAACGTCGAACAGGGTGGCCCGGTTGAGGTTATCCACGTTCACGCGAAATGCCGCGTCGAAGTCCGCCTCGGGAGCCGGCTTGAAAAAGCCGACGACGAACAGCGTCGTGCCTGCGAAGACGGCCGCGAGCGTGCCAAAAAACAGCAAGAGTTCCATGGTTTGGGGACCCTAGATTTCGAAACTCACGATCTTTCGTATCCAGAGAAAGCCGCCGACGTTAAGCAACAGGGCGAACCCCAGCAGGGCATGGCCGACGCTGTCGGTGAACAGAAGCCGCACCCCCTCGGGATCGATCAGCGAATAGATGCCAATGACCACGGCCGGCATGAACGCCATGAAAATGGCGCTCGTCCGCCCCTCGGCCGTCTGGGCCTTGATTTTCTCCTCCAGGCGGACGATTTCGCGAAGCGACTCGCTGAGGCGGTCGAGCGTATCCGGCATGTTCCCTCCGCGCACGCGGGTGGTTTTCATTGCTGCGAAAAGAAGCCGGAAATTGTGGCTCTGCAGCCGTTTCCCCGCATTGTCGAGGGCCCGGTCAACACTGGTGCCGTGCTCGATCTCGCGCAGGAGCAGTCCGAACTCCTGGCTCAGAGGTTTGTCTCCGTGTTGCTCGACGAGCGCCATGGCCTGAGTGAGGTTCAGCCCGGCCCGCATGCCGTTGGCCAGGGTCAACAGGCCGTCCATGAGCTGGGTTTCCAGGCGCGCCCTGCGTCGCCGGACCATCTGGCGCACGATGAAAAGCGGGAGGAAGCTTCCGATGCCCAGCCCGATCAGGCCGCCCAGCCAGTTCGGGAACATCAGGTAGAAGACCACGGTAAAGAACCCCATCGAGCTCACGCCAAGCAAGGTCACGGTCCGCGGCGTCACGTCAGTCAGGAATAGCTCCTCGAGAGTCTCGTCGGCTGTCGTCTCGAAACGGCCGACGATTCTGCGGCCGTAGGAAGAAACGGGGCCGGTGAGGGCAAACCCGGCGGCGGCCACGAGAAAAAGTGCGAGGATCAGGAATAGCGAATCCATGGATGGTCCCGCTGAAGTCCGGGTCAGGCAAAGCTGTCGGCCGACAGCAACCCTTTCGCGATCAGGTCTTGGGCGAACTCGGGAATGTAGCCCGTGTGGACGAGCGTGCCCGCCTTGCTGTCGCGGCCTGTTCTGTTGAGAGTAAAGATGTTCTCGATGATGATCGCGTCCGTATCACGATCCAGCGCGCACACCTCGGAGATGTGCGTGATCTTTCGCGTTCCGTCGGCATATCGCGCCAAATGGACGATTGCATCGAGCGCCGTCACGATCTGCTCGCGGATCGCCCGCACGGGCATGTCCA
>CAZGEE010000001.1:0-7432 GCA_964525035.1 uncultured Anaerolineales bacterium | reverse complement strand
GCATGGACCGTGGTGAGCGACCCGTCGTGGCCGGTGTTCATGGCCTGGAGCATGTCCAGGGCCTCCGGTCCGCGGCACTCTCCGACGATGATCCGGTCGGGCCGCATACGCAAGGCGTTCTGCACCAGGTCACGGATGCGGTACGCCCCCCGCCCTTCCACGTTCTCCGGCCGCGTCTCCATCCGCACGACGTGCTCCTGGGCGAGCTGAAGCTCGGCCGAGTCCTCGATCGTCACAATGCGCTCGTGGCGGCCGATGAAGTTCGAGAGCACGTTCAACAACGTCGTTTTCCCGGAAGCGGTCCCCCCCGTCACGAGGATGTTCTTTCGGCCCACCACGCATGCCTGCAGAAACCTTCCGGTCCACGGCGTCAGGGTCCCGAATTCGACGAGGTCGTCGATCGTGAACGGCGTTTCGGCGAAGCGGCGAATGGTCAACAGCGGGCCGCTCAGGCTGAGCGGCGCGATGGTGGCATTGACGCGGGAGCCATCCGGCAGCCGAGCGTCAACGATGGGCGTCGACTGGTCGATCCGGCGGCCGATGGGCGTCACGATCCGCTCGATGACGGTCATGACCACCTCGTCGCTGAGGAATTTGCGTCCCGTGTTGCGAACCACGCCGTTTTCCTCGACGTAGACCTGGTTCGGTCCCACGACCATGATCTCGGTCAGGTTCGGCATCTCCAGCAGGTCCTGGAGCGGGCCCAGGCCGAGTACGGTATCGAGGATGTCCTTGGTCAAATACTGGCGGACGATGTACTCCCACAAGCCTTCGGTGATCTGATCGGCGACCCGGTCGAACTGGTCGGCGAACCGCTCGCTGATGAGCTCCAGGTTCTCCCTCATCCGGCTCCGGTCGGGATTGATGCCGATGGTGTTGTTCAGAATGCGCACGATGCGGTCGGCCGCGTCCTCGGCGCGCCGGTCCGCAATTTCCGCGGCGTCGGAGAACACTGAGACCTTCGGGGCCTGGTATCCCTCGGGGCTGGTGACCTGGTCCGTGATGCGCCGCTTAATGAAGTCCTCGACGACGGTCCACCCCACGTCGTCGTCGATATGCTCGGTCTCCTCGTCGAGGATATTCCGGAGGTGGTCGCGGATGTGGGCGACGTAACGCGGATCGTCCTTGGCCCCGGCTTCGATCGTGCGCAGATTCAGCCGCTGGAGAAGCTGCTGATGAATTCGCCGCTCCAGCTTCATTACGTCCTCCAGCGGATCGCGGCGTCGGCGAACCGTGGGGGCCTTCTTCTGCTTCTCCTCTTCCACAAGGTACACCGTGAACTCGCCGACGCGGACCTCCTCCCCCACGCGGATCGATGTCCGCTCGTGCATCGGGACCGTTTCGCCGCGTACGATCGTGCCGTTCAGCCCAAGGTTCTCGACGTAGTACTTCCCGTCCTCCTGCACGAACCGTGCGTGGTGGCGGGAAACGAACGGACTGGGCAACACCAGGGTGTTGTCATCGTCGCGGCCCACGGTGGCCTCGCTGAGACCGTCGATCTGCACGGTTTCCCGCGCGTCGGTAAACTGGCTGTAGGCAATCAACTGCATCGACTCATCCTCGGGCGGCCTGGGAGTTTACCGCAATTCGTCCGGCGGACCCAATTTTTCGACGACCACGCTTCGAACGTTGGGAGGGATTTCCTCGCGGCTGTTCGACGCGACCGTGTCTTCCGGGAGCAGCTCGACGTAATACTCCTCCACCCGCCGGGTCAGACGCTTCAGCAGCAGGTCGGTTTCCCGGCTGACCAGCACGCTGAGCTTGCGGATCTTCTCCACCTGTCTCGACTGCTGGCTGTCGTTGATGCTGACGACCTTCACGGCCTCCAGCAACGGAAGCGTCCGGATGTCTCTCGCGCTGGGGCGGTTGCCCTCGCTGAAGTTCACGTTGGCGGTCACCGAAACGATGTCCCCCACGCGAAGCAGTCCCCCGGGACTGTAATCCGGCTCGACCGGCAACACGGCCACGGTCTTGCCCGGCGGGATGGCAGGCCGGGAAACCTCGTCGGTCGAATACGGAAAGTCGTACAGTGAGATCGGCTCGTTCTCGTACATGCGCCGGACGGGCTTGCGGCCCAGGATGACGTTCAGGTCGTCCCGCTCGCCGGCTCGCATCGCGTGTTTGCTTGCACTGTCGGCATAGACCCCGGGCATGCGGACCGACTGGACGTGATGGTCCTCCAGGGGCTCGCCCATCGCGAGATCGTCGCTCATGTAATACACGTAAGCGGTCCCGCCCGTCTCGGCCTGGATCCGGTGGTTGATGTACACCCAACCCAGAATCGCCGCGATGACCCCGCAGACGATTCCGGCCACCATCAACCGCGTGTTCGTGAACGGGTTGTTTCCTCCCTGTGCCATACCGTCTCCTTGTTCTCCGGCCTCGGTGCCCGGGTCCCCTCTCAGCGGGCCGCCGGCTCGAAGTCGTAAATGCCCACGACACACACCTCGCCGGAAGCCCCTTCCCGGATCGTAATCATACGCGCCGCGGCGGCCTTTTCAATCAGCAACGTCACGGTCGGGGATCCGGTTCCCGCGGGGCGCTTTGTGGTAGCCCACCCGTGGTTTTCGGCCCATTCGACAAAGTAATCCTGGACTGCTGCGCGGTGTCCCGGCACCCGGGCCATGACCAATGTGCCTCGCGGCCTCGTGCCCGGGACGGCGAACAGCAGCTTCGAACCCTCCGGCAGCACCACGTCGGTGGGGAGCTCGGCGCTCTCTGCGCCTCCGGCCGGATCGGCCGACACCATTTTCCGGACCCTCTCAAGGGCGGGCTCCACAGAGTCCCCCTCCCCTTCCCCTTCCCGGCGGAGTGCGTCGGATTCAGTCATCGACGACAACAATCCCTGCAGCACTTCGTGCATGCGGTCAGGCCGCACTTCCCCGGCCTCGGCTCCTCCCGAGGGCCGAGACCCTCGCGGTCGGATCCGGGGCGACGGAAGCTTCGGGGCGTTGGACTCGGCCCGGTTAAACCGGTCGCCCACGACGGCGCCGGTAAGCAGAACCACGCCCGCGGCAATGACCAAGCTGCCCAGGGTCAGCACGACAACGGCCAGCGGCGACGGCCTGCCGGATGCGTCGGGCGTGTTCGGATCCTCGGACTGCCGTTTTTGCTCGCCCTGTTGCGGCAGGGACGGTGGTTCATTCGACAGCGCCGCCATCATCTCACCTTTCAGTGCCGCGGGCTAATCCGTGGGCAACTGTGCATTCGGGTGGCTCCAGTTCAGGAGCCACTCTTCCTCGAACCACGCGTGATACACTTCGTCGCGCATCCTTCGGAACGGCGCGGGGACGTCGTCGAGGTGGCTTTTGAACTCGGTCTCGATTTCACTCATCGGGCCATACATCGCGATCAGCCACGGGGGCTCCTGGTCGTGCGTCCAGCTCACGGAATCGTGGAAATAGTCGCTGGCAACCGTGCCGTCCATCCACGAGAACGCCCGACTTCCCGTTTCGAACCGATGGCTGACGCGGCGGTGATGCCGGCCCGGCAGGTTGTTCCAGATCCGCCGGAAATAGTCCTTCGCCTCGTTGTTCCGTGTGACGAACTCCGCCTCCCGACCGGCCTCGTCGTACAGGTAATCCAGCGACTCTCCTCTGCCTCTCGGCCTGTCTCCTCCACGGGCGCCGGACGGCACATCGCCGTTGGCGTCGCCGTCCCAGCCGGACCAGGACCCCGCGTCGTGGTGCCACCACGACCGGTCCGACTGGCGCCAGAGCCGGTGACGCACCTCGATGTGCGTGGCCTCCTTGCCCCAGAGCCCCATGGCCAGGTAGATGGCGAAAGCCACGACGAACAGCATGATCGTCAGGGTCAGAAGGAACTCGATCATGGCCTGCCCGCGGAATGCCCGCCGCTTGTGATCATGGATGCACATTCGCGGTTTCACCGTGCTCTCCATTCGGCGCTCAGTGCGTGATCAGTTCGGCTTGCCACGGCTCGTACATTTCCAGCATACTTCGCACGGGCTGGATTTGTTCGGCAGTGAGGTCCGCCGCAGCCGGCCACTTGCCCGCTTCAATTTCCGACTGAGCCCAGCCCCAATGGTTCATTCGCACGAGCGTCGCGCGCCAGTTCTGAGTAAACAGGTCCCAGCTCGTATCATTATGCACCTTGGCCTGCGCGTAGCAGATCAATCGTCCCTCGGTCGGCACCGGATTCACAAAGACGCCCGGCCACGCGAGACTGCTTCCGGGAACGTAGGCGAATCCCACAAAGGTAAAATGATCGAACACGTTACGTTCGGTCTCTTGCCCCCGACGCCGGTCCAGAACAATCGGCCCCAAAGCCGGTGGGCAACACGGCGGCGGCAGGTAGCTGCGATTCAGCGGGCGCTGCGGTCCGACGACGGCACCGTTGAAGCGCCACAGCGTATTATGATAGTAGGGCGTTCTTTCGCCTTCGCTGTAGGGCCAGTCTTGCCCATTCGCATGCGTCGGTGGGTGCGGCGCATAGATTCCCAGCTGCGGGTAATGCGCCCGGCTTCTTTCCCGGCTTCGCCACCAGAGGTCGTGGCGCGCGTCGGCGCCTTCGCCTTGATCCGTTGCGCGGTTAAAGCCGGCAGGCGCTCCCTGAAATTCGTTCCAGACACGTAAACGCTGCCGCGGAAACCGCCGGTGCCGAAGCTCCACGTTGGCCTCGAACATCGGTGTGTCGTATTCATATCGGCTGTCGAAATTCGCGATCGACCACGCCGTGCTGAAAACGGCCGCCTGACCGTTCTCCTGCACGAACTCCATCAGTCGGTCGTACTCCTCGATCCGGCTCGCCGGGTCCAGCGCGGCCGACTGGTCCGGCGCGCCGAACAACATCTCGAACTTCTTGTCGCTGACGTCTTGCATCAGAACGGAGAACCGGCTTAACTCCAACAGCCCCATGGGGGTGGGCTCCACGAACGGTTCCCGCATGTACCGGAACGGGCCCAGCGTTCGCCCATTGCGGCGGCTGGCGTACCCCTGGATGTGACGATAGCCCCCGATGTGCTCGTGCCCGTGGACCCGTCGCGCGTCCCGCATCGGTCGCCGAAACCAACGGAAATGCCGGCCCGTGTTGTCGATGTCTTCAATGGGCAACTCCGCAAGAAGCGGCAGGACGAAAGCCGCCTCCGCCCGATTCGCCTCGCCCACCGCCACGGCCTCGCGCTGGGCCATTTCCGGGGCGATCAGCGCCATCTGGGTCGCCAGCTCGTTCAGCACGAAGCAACACTGCCACAGGACCCCGTCCGAGTAGCGGCAGTAATGGTCCATGGGAATGTCGGCCACCAGGTCGCTCAGCCGCTGCAACATCCGTTGCTCGTCCCTGGCGTTCTGTACGATCAGCCAATCTTCGAGCACGGGGTTGTTGGGTACGTCGCTTCCGTGCGTGGAGGACTCGATGTTCTCGAGCAGCTCGTCGATGATCTGCTTTGCCGCGGGCGTGACCTCCTCGAGCGAGTCCAGGAGCACGATCACCGAGAGCAGCTGGGTCTGGGTCACATTGGACATGGCGATGGTGTTCAGGCTGCGACAGTACCAGTTGGCCCCGGTTGCCGTGGCGGCGTCGGCCGTGTTCTGCGTGGCGATCTTCTGGTTGGCCTTGTGGCCGGCATTGAGAACCAGGAAGACCAGTCCGGCCAGGAGGAGAAAATAGAAGACGGCCAGCAGCGCCACCTGTCCGCGCTGGTCACGATGCAGTCGGCAGATTCCGATGCTCAACTGACGCCTTATCATCGCGCATCCTTTCAGGCCGCACGCTTCCGATCCGTTACCCTTGCTCGCTTGCGTCGCTAAGCTCTTGCAGTCGCTCGCGGACCTCCTTGGTATCGCGGACGCTCTGGGCCAGTTTGTAATAGCCCCGGGCCGCACCCGTGTCACCGCCCTGCCTGGCCTCGTCCCCCAGCGAAAGGTATTTTCGGTAATCGCACTCCTTGACGAGGTCGCGTGCGTCGCGGGTGCTCCAGCGGTCCAGGGCATTCTGGGCTTCTCCCTTAGCCTCGTCGAAGGCTCCCTCGGCGAGGAGCCGACGAGCCTGCTGAAGATGATCGTGGTAAGCCTTCTCGCGTTCCAGCCGCCGGTACCGCCGCTGCACGTCGGCCGACTCGGCTCCCAGGCTTTCCGCCTCCGCCAGGTGCTGTGACGCTTCGTCCCACTCGCGGTCTTTCATGGCCTGGTCGGCCTCTTGGAGGTGTAGGCGAATCTGCAGCTGCCGTTTCTCCTCCCGGAGCGCGGTCCGCTTTTCGGCCTCGGTCTCCAGGCGAATCATCTGGTCCAGTTTGGCCAAGGCCGCTTCCAAGTCGCCCTCGCTCAGGGCCGCGTCACGGGCCTTGCGGGCCTCTTCATAGGCCCCGGCATTGCGGACGGCCTCCAGGGCCGCCCGCGCCTCGTGATTGCCGTCGTAGAACTCCAACGCCTTGGAATAGGCCTGCTCGGCGGCCTCGAAGTCCCGCTGCGCCTGGAGTGCCCGGCCGCGTTCGTAGGCCACGTTGGACCGGGCTTGGCTGGCCCGGTCGCGGAGCAGCTCATACTCCACCAGGCTGCGGGCCATCTCCGACAGGTCGATCTCCATTGCTTTCTTGTAGAGCTCCGCGGCCGTAGACCAGCGCTCTTGTTCGAACTGGGCATCGGCCTGTTCCGCCAGTTTCGCGAACTCCTCGATACGGCGGAGCCGTTCCAAACGGTCACGGACTTTCTCGCTGTCAAACTGCTGCTGCGCTTGCAGGTAGTATTGGCGGGCTTCCTTGAACTTGCCCTGGCTCAGGAAGCGGTCGGCCTGAACGATTTTCATGTCGGCGGCAGCGGCCTGCTCGAGTCCCTCGAGCCGCTTCAGTTCGGCCTTGATTTCCTCCTCGTTGGCGGCGACCCCCTCCTTGAGAATCTGCTCGAGTTGCCTTTTCGCCTCGGCATAGTTCCCTGCCTGCTCCTCCAGCCTGGCCTGCTGCCGGAGTTCGTGCGCGCGCCGTCGGCTGCGATATCGGTCCATAAAGGTGGTCGCCATGGCGCGGGCGGCCGACTGGACCCGAGTCGGGAGCTCCTGCGCAGCCTTCAAGGCCGAATCTCCCAAGCGATAGGCTTCCTGCCACTGCTCTTTCTCCAGGTTCTGTTCGGCGCCGGCCATCAGGCTTCGAAAATACGCTTTCCTGCTTATGTCCAGCTTGGGAAACTTATCGCGGACCGTCTCGAAATCGGCGATGGCCGCAGCCCAGTCGCCTCGCTCGTAATCCTGGATTCCGTTGTTGTAAATCTCCTGCGCCCCTTCCAGGCGCCGGCTTTGCTGCACACTGCTCACGACGGCCCAGACGACGAAACCCAGGATCACCGCGCCAACGGCGATGCCGCCGACCCTGGCGTAGTCCTGCCACCGCCAGCGTCGCTTCGGCAACGGGGCCGTCTTTGCCTCGGGAGCTTCGGCCGGAGCGGGCCGTGTCGCCGGCGCGCCCGCCCCCTCGGTCCGCGTG